>DASRRF010000250.1:0-1694 GCA_035695905.1 Micromonosporaceae bacterium
GCGGCGAGGAGTTCGCGCTGCTGGTACCGGGTGCCGGCCCGGCCGAGCTGGCCGCGATCGCGGAGCGGATCCGGCACCACGTGTCCGGCAGCCCGGTCGCGGTGCCGTGCGGGACGTTCGTCGTGGTCACCGTCTCGGTCGGCGCGGTCAGCTACCCGCATCACGGGCAGAACCCGGCCGATCTGGTGGCGGCGGCCGACCGTGCGCTCTACCGCGCCAAGGCGCTCGGCCGCGACCGGGTGGCGATCGGCGAGCCCAGCCTGCCGACGCCCACATTGGACAGTGGCCTGGCCGGTCGCGCGCCGATGGTCGACTTCCTCCGCCGGGTCTCCGACGAGATCGACACAAGCCTTTCCGGGTACGAACACAGCACGGCGATCAGCCGGTGGGCGGCCAACCTGGCCACCCGGCTCGGCCAGGACGACACGGTCGTCTGGCGCACCGAGCTGGCCGGGCGGCTGCACGACATCGGCAAGATCGTGGTCCCTGAGGCGATCCTCGGCAAGCCGGCCGCGTTGACCGAGTCCGAGTGGCTGCTGATGCGCCAGCACCCCGACCACGGCGCCCGGCTGGCCCGGCTGGTGCCCGGGTTCGACGGGGTCGCCGAGACGATCCGGCAACACCACGAACGCTTCGACGGCACCGGGTACCCGGACCGGCTCGCCGGTAATGGCATCCGGGTGGAGGCCAGGATCCTTGCGGTGTGCGACTCCTGGGCGGCCATGCGCTCGGATCGCCCGTACCAGGCGGCGTTGAGTGAGGAGCAGGCCCGCGACGAGCTGTGGGGCGGGCGGGGCAGCCAGTTCGACCCGGACCTCGTCGACCTCTTCCTCGCTCTGCACGAGCAGGGCCTGATCGGTGACCTTCAGGTGATGGGCAGGGTGTTCCAGAAGCTCGCCTCGTAGCTCTGCAGGAGCCGGCCGTACCGGCGGGCCCGGTGCAGAGTCGCGCCACCGGCCAGCGCCGCGTCGACCGCGGCGAGCGCCTGCGCCTCCATCTCCGGTGCCGGGGCGGCGAAGAAGTCGAAGAACGCACACGCGTCATCGTCGAAGCCGTAGTGCGCCCGCAGCCCACCGGCGATCGTCGCGCAGTACCCGCCCCACGCGGAGAAGTTGACCATCAGGGCCAGCAGCACATCGGCCGGGTCACCGTTGAGTGCCAACCAGGCCACATAGGACGGGTACGCCTGACAGCCCGGCCGGGGCTCGTACTCGGCCACCGCGGCGGCGTCCATCCCGGTGGCCGCGGTGAACGCGGGCAGCTTGGCGATGGCCAACCCTTCGCCCTGTCCGAGCCAGGCGAAGAAGCCGGCCGCGTTCGGCTCCTCGGCCCGGGCGGCCAGCAGCAGGAAGCTGCGGCGGTCGCTCGCGACGATCAGGGTCTCCTCCGCGCCGAGCGCGGCGAGTGTCGACAGTGCAGCGTCGCCGGCCCCGATCGCGGCAACGGTCCGGTTCTCTTCGTCCTTTGTGGACAGCTCCTGGCGTACACTGTCGAGAAGTGCTCTTGCCGTCATTTCGGGGCCTCCGGCAGGTGCCGCCCGACCCCGAGGAGGACCCGGGCCGATCCCAACCGGGCCACCGCCGCGGCCAGCACGAGATAGAGCAGACCGGCGATCAGCCAAGCCTCCACCGGCACCAGGCCGAGCGACGGCGCCGAGGTCTGGTTCGGGAACAGGTTCAACCCCCACGCACCGA
>DASRRF010000251.1:0-4033 GCA_035695905.1 Micromonosporaceae bacterium
GCACCTTCGCCTGGCCGCCGGTCATCAGCGAGAACTTGTGTGCCTGGTTGGCGATCTGCTCGAAGACCAGGAACAGCAGGGACGGGATCTGGAACTCCACCACCGGCCGCCGTCCGGCCAGCGCGGCACCGGTGGCGAAGCTGGTGAACGCCTGCTCGGAAATCGGCATGTCGACGACCCGCTCCGGCCCGAACCGGGCCAGCAGCCCGGTGGTCACGTTCGCCACGGCGACCCCGATGTCCTCGCCGAACACGCAGACCGCCGGGTCGCGGGCCAGCTCGTCGCCGAGCGCGCGGTTGAGCGCCTTGAGGTAGGACAGCCGCGGCATCAAGCCACCTCCGGTGGGAATCCCGGCCGGCCGCGCAGCCCGTCGGCGTAGAGGTAGTCCAGCGCGCCGGCCGGATCCGGTACCGGGCCGCAGATGGCGAACCGGAGCGCGTCGTCGAGCAGTGCCTCGATCTCGGCGTCGATGCGTGCGCGCAGCTCGGCCGGTACCCGCGCGCCCTGGATGTCAACCGGGTCGCGCAACCGGCCGCGGGCCACCTCCTCGTCGGTGCGGTACCGCGGGCGGGCCTTGTGCTCCCAGGTGTGGTGCGCGTCGAACCGGTAGGTCAGGCACTCCAGCAGGGTAGGTCCGGCGCCGGCCCGCGCCCGGTCCACCGCGTCGGCCGCCGCATCACGTACCGCCTCGGCGTCCATACCATCCACTGTGGACGCCGGGATACCGAACGCGGCGGCGCGGCCGGTGATCGTACCGGCCACCGCGTTCTCGACCCGCATCGTGGTGGCGAAGCCGTTGTTCTCGCAGACGAAGACCACCGGTACGGCGCGCAGTGCGGCCAGGTTGAACGACTCCAGCAGCACCCCCTGGCTCACCGCGCCGTCGCCGAAGAACGACACCGCGACGCTGTCCCGCCCGGCCTGCCGGGCCGCCCACGCGGCCCCGGTGGCGATCGGCGCGTTCGCGCCGACGATCGCGTTCGCGCCGAGGATGCCGAGGGTGAAGTCGGCCGCGTGCATGGAGCCGCCGCGGCCGCGGTTAAGCCCGGTGGTACGCCCGGCCAGCTCGGCCAGCATCCGGGCCGGGTCGGCACCCTTGGCCAGCACGTGCCCGTGGCCGCGGTGGGTGCTGGTAATCATGTCGTCGGGGCGCAGCGCCGCGCACACGCCCGCGGCGATCGCCTCTTCGCCGAGGTACGGGTGTATCCCGCCGACGATCTCGCCGGACCGGGTCAGCTCGATCGCCCGCTCCTCGAACCGGCGGATCAGCCGCACCGTCCGGTAGAGCGCCGCCGAGGCCTCCCGCCCGCGCTCGGGCGGCGCGGCGGTGGCCTGGGGTTGAACCAACACGGCGGGCTCCTCGGTCACTCGGGTCCGGCCTCGACCACACCGGGGCGGCTGCCCAGGATCTCGAAGCCGGCGCTGCGCAGCAGCTCGTGGTACTCCGCCTCGGAGCGTTCGAACCCCTCCAGGACGACGAGCATGAGCAGGTCGACCAGGCCGGGCGCGGTATCGGTGAAGTCCTCCAGCACGATCAACCGGCCGCCCGGCGCCATCGCACGGCGGATGTTGCCGAGGATCTCCAGCGCCCGCGGGTCGGTCCAGTTGTGCAGCACCCGGGCCAGCACGTAGCGGTCCCCGCCGGCGGGTACGCCGTCGAAGAAGCTGCCCTCGACGAAGTCCACCCGGTCGGCCAGGCCGGCCGCGGCGAGCCGGGTTCGGGCCGCCCGCAGTGCATCCGGGCGCTCCAGCAGCGTGCCGCGGATCTCCGGATGCCCGGCGAGCACCGCGGCCAGCAGCGTGCCGTTACCACCGCCGACGTCCACCAGGGACCTGACGCCGGAAAGGTCGCATGTGGACAGTGCGGCCGGCACCGGCTGCCCGCCCATCGACTCGTTGAACGTGGTCGCGGTGACCGGATGGTCGTCCAGGTACGCGTAGAACGACTGGCCGTGCACCTTCTCGAAGGCCGGCTGGCCGGTCCGTACCGTGTGCATGATCTCGGCGAACGAGCGGAACATCTCCTCGCCCTGCATGAGCGCGAGGAGGTGGCCGGCGCCGGGCGCGCCGGTGCGCAGCAGCTCGCTGACCGGGGTCAGGCCGAAGCTGCGCGGGCCGTCCGCCCGGTACACGCCTGCCGTGGCGAGCGCCCGCAACAACCGGAGCAGGGCGTGTGGGTTCGCCCCGGTTGTTGCGGCGAGCTCATCGGCGGTCCGCGGGCCGGCGGCGAGCAGGTCCGGCAGGCCCAGCTTCACGCTGGCATAGCAGGCCTGCGCGAGCCAGCTGCCGGAGAAGATGCCGGTCAGCCGCCGCCGCGCCATACCATCATTGTCCATTGTGTACTATCCCGGATTGTTGACCGCGGCTAGGATGCCGTCCCAGAGCCGGATCCGGGCCTCCAGGGCGAGGTTAACCGTACGCGCGCACTCCCGCCACTTGGCGTCGTCGTCGCCGCACAGGTCGGCGAGCATCTGCATGGCCATCGGGGTGTGCTGCTCGCCATCCACCTCGATGTGCCGCTCCAGGTAGTCGACGAACGTGTCCAGCTCGTGTCCCTGCTCCTTGACCTCAACGACCTGGGTGAACATCTCCGGGATCAGGTCCTCGCGGCCGAAGGCGAACGCCGCGGCCTGCCCGTGCACCGGTGCGCCCTCGATGAAGCCCCAGGTGGCCCGGACGAACTCGGCCGAGGGCGCCGGAACCTTGACCGACGCCAGCGCCACGGGCACCGTGACCCCCTGCCGGAGCAGGTCGATGAAGCCGTCGATGACCGTGGTGTCCGCGCCGGCCTCGGCCATGCCCTTGACGTACAACTCGAAGTGGCTGATGAAACCACCGGCCAGCTCGTCGCTCTCCTCGACCAGCACGATGTCGTTGATGAGCCGGCGGCTTCCGGTCGGACCGGTGGGCACCCACGGCAGCTGTACGCAGGTAAGGCTGCGCTGCAGCGACTTGAGCAGCGACATGAAGTCCCACACCGCGAACACGTGGTGCTCCATGAACGTGACGATGGCCGCGTGCGTGTTCAGGCTCCGGTAGAGCGGGTGGGTGACGACCCGGCTCCGGGTCTCGTCGACGGCCTTCTCCAGCCGTTCAATGCCGGGGTGGGTCTGACCCCATTCGTAACGCGACATCGGCTACCTTTCCGAACGCCAGAGCACTGGGCAGAAGTCGGGATCCGCGTAGTCCGGGCGGCCGTCCGCGGTCTTGCGTACCAACGAGTCGTGGTTGTACTGCACCACCCCGCCGGTGCTGAGCGGGTAGGGCCGGTACTCGTTCTCGCCGTCCTGCAGGTGGAACGAGATCGCCCGGCGGGGCCGATCGCTGCGGTTGCCGGCGCTGCCGTGGTACGTCCGGCAGTGGTGGAAGCTCATGTGTCCCTTAGGGATGATCATCGGGACCTTGTGCACCTCGGCGTTGTTGTACCCCGCGTTGTCCGCCAGCAGCCGCTCCAGGTCGTCCTTGTCGCGCTCGGCGAAGTGCCGGGTCGTGGTGTCGTCGCCGCCGATCTCCTTCCACAGGTTGCTACCGTCCACATAGGTGATCGTGCCCATCTGCTCGTCGCAGTCGTGGAACGGGATGAACGCGGTAAGCATCCGCTCCGATGTGGACGACTGCCAGTAGTGCTTGTCGAAGTGCCAGGGCACGACGTTGCTCGGCTCGTCCGGGATCGGCGGCTTGTAGATGAGCGTGGACTGGAAGATCCGAATCTCGTCGGCACCCGCCAGGCGCGCCGCGACCGCCCCGATCAGTGGCTTGCGCAGGATGCGGGCGATCGGCTCGCTCTCGTAGTGGATGTAGTCGTTGTGCCGCTGCACCGGCCCGAGTGACGGATCCCAGTACGCCAGCTTGGCCGGCCGGCCGGGCAGGTCGCGGTGCCGCTCGCCGGCGTAGAACCGCTCGCTCGCCGCGACCAGCTCGTCAACCTCATCGTCGGTCAACAGCTTCTTCGTCAGGTACCAGCCCCGCCGTTGGTACGCCTGGACATCCTCGTCAGACGGCAGGAGTTTGTGCTCCTCGTCCGTCAGGCTGA
>DASRRF010000252.1:0-7663 GCA_035695905.1 Micromonosporaceae bacterium
CTAGGGCGGAGCGCCGGCCACGCAGACCCTGGCCCGATCTCCATCTCACGACCAGATATCGGCCCTCATCAGCAACCACCGTTCGGCCTGCGATGCGGGACGTGCGGCGGTTGACTGACAGCAGTGATATCTGCTCGCGAGATAGATATCGCCACCCATGTCTCACGCCGGCCCCCGGCGGGCGGCCAGCGTGCGGGCGCCGGCTAACTCGGCGGGATGACCCGCAGGTGTCCACGGCGGCCGACGCCGCGCCCGCGTTCGGGGGGCTCCAGCGGCGCGGGCCGGGCCGCCTCACGGACCGCGTCGGCCAGGGCGACCAGGTCGTCGCTGGTCGGGGGCGGCGGCTCGAACTCGCCGTCGTGGCGGACCAGATCCCAACCGCGCGGCGCGGTCAGGCTGCGGGCGTGCCCGGCGCACAGGTCGTACGTGTGTGGCTCGGCGAACGCGGCCAGCGGCCCCACCACCGCGGTCGAGTCGGCATAGACATAGGTCAGCGTCGCGACTGCCTGCTTCGGGCAGCCGTTTCGGGAACAACGCCTTGGGCTCCGGCCGGACGGCGTGGGCCGGCTGGGCTGTGACCTCACGGCGGCACGGTATCTCCCCCGCGAGCCGACCTCCCGGGGTTTCGCGGTACGACACGCCGGACCGGCCGGACCGGTGGCCGACTACCGGGCTCGGCGGGTGCTGCCGGGGCTACATTTGCGGCGTGACGTCCGCCCGTGGTGAACAGCCCGACCAGCGCCGCCCCGAGGCCGACGGCCCCCGCGTCCCCGGCCCGGGCCGGCAGCGGCGGGATCGGCACGGCCGTGGGCTGCGGGGCCGGCTCGTACCGGCGACCGTGCCGCTGTCCCGTACCCGGGCGGAGTTGTTTGATGATCTTGTCCTGGACACCGTGGAGGGGCTGGAGCGCCAGTACGCACAGGAGCTCGCCGGGGTCGAGTTCGCGGTCGAGGACGTGCCACCCGATCTCAACGTGTACGACTCGGACGTCCTGGAGGATGGCGAGGTCCCGCTGGCCCGCCTGCTACCCGGCCGGCCGGGGCGGCACGGCGTACCACCGCGGATCGTGCTGTACCGCCGGCCGCTGGAGTTCCGCGCGCTGGACCGGGACGACCTGGCCGATCTGGTCCACGACGTGATCATCGAGCAGGTGGCCAACCTGCTCGGCGTCGACCCGGAAGACCTCAGCTAGGTCGAGGCTAGGTTGATCAAGGGGTTTGAGGCGTGACACCCGAGGTGGAGCGTCCCAAACCCCTTGATCAACGGGAGAGGCGCCGCAGTTACGCCGCCCGGCGCTTCAGCTTCCGGCGCTCGCGCTCAGAGAGCCCGCCCCAGATGCCGAACCGCTCGTCGTGCCCGAGTGCGTACTCCAGGCACTCGGCGCGCACCTCACACCGCGAACAGATGCGTTTCGCTTCGCGGGTGCTCCCCCCCTTCTCCGGAAAGAACGCCTCGGGATCGGTCTGCGCGCACAAGGCACGCTCTTGCCATTCCGGTGCGTTCCCCAACAGGTCGGCCACGACTCCTTGGCCGTCCATCAGCGTGCCTCCTTAATGCACACCGGCCGCGACGCCGGTGTAACCCCCCACGCGGAAGGCGTTGTCCCTTTGGTCCCCATCGGTGGCGGTTCGCGCCGCCCCCAGGAGAACAACCCCAGTGAAATTACACGCGTGTAATGCGTGCGTCGTCAAGCCGAACCTGATAAATGGGGGCGCCTCTACGGCGTGCCGCGCGCGACTCGCGGGTGTTCCACGGTCACCGCCACTGCCCTATCGATCCAGGACCGCATCAGGTAACGGGGACGTGCCCGTACGTAGTCGTGCGTTCGCGAGCCGGCCGGCCGGCTGTTGCGGCAATCGCCCGCAATTGCGCCACCGTACGGGCCGAGCCATGCTCCGAGCCGGCCATCCGGGAGATGGTCTCCTCCATCAGCGTGCCGCCGAGGTCGTTCACGCCGCCGGCGAGCAACTGCGCCGTACGCTCGTCGCCGAGCTTGACCCAGGAGCACTGGATGTTCGCGATCCGGCCGTGCAGCAGCAGCCGGGCCATCGCGTGCACGGCCCGGTTCTCCCGCCAGGTCGGCCCCGGCCGGGCGATCCCGGCCAGGTAGATCGGCGCGTTGTGGTGCACGAACGGCAGCGCCACGAACTCGGTGAACCCGCCGGTCCGGTCCTGGATACCGGCGAGTACCCGGAAATGCCCCAGCCAGTGCCGCGGGTGGTCGACGTGCCCGTACATCATCGTGGAGCTGGACCTGATCCCCAGCTCATGCGCGGTCGTCACCACCTCGACCCAGGCGGCGGTCGGGAGCTTGCCCTTGGTCAGCACCCAGCGCACGTCGTCGTCGAGGATCTCCGCGGCGGTGCCCGGGATGCTGCCCAGGCCCGCGTCGCGCATGGTGGTCAGCCAGTCGCGGATGCTCAGGCCGGCTTTGGCCGAGGCGGTGACGACTTCCATCGGCGAGTACGCGTGCACGTGCAGCTCCGGTACCCGTTGCTTGACCGCGCGGACCAGGTCGGCGTACGCCGAGACGGGCAGCTTCGGATCGATGCCGCCCTGCATGCAGACCTCGGTGGCGCCGGCCCGCCAGGCCTGCTCGGCGCGGTCGGCGACCTGGTCGACGCTGAGCCGGTACGCGTCGGCGTCCCGCTCCCGTTGCGCAAACGCACAGAACCGGCATCCCACATAGCAGACGTTGGTGAAGTTGATGTTCCGGTTCACCACGTACGTCACGTCTTCGCCAACGGTGTCCCGCCGGACGTCGTCGGCCAGCCGGGCCAGCTCGTCCAGCGCCGGGCCGTCGGCGGCGAACAGGGCCAGGGCCGCGGCCTCGTACGCCGGGTCGAGCAGCCGGGCCGGATCGTCCGCGGCCAGCCGAAGCCCGGCCGCCACGTCGCCGTTGCGCCGCGGCGGCGTAAGCGGCACTGACGCCTGCGCGGCATGTGCCGCGACCTCGGCCCAGTCCCCGTACACCGAGTCGAAGTCACCCCGGCGGTCGCCGGTCCGGCCGTCGGTGTCGATCGTGGCGTACAGATCGGTGCGCCCGCTGTCGGCCAGGCCCCCGTCCGGCTCCTGCCACGGGGCGCCGGTCGGGCGGGCGTCCGGATCCGCCAGCCCGGTGGCCGGATCAGCAAGCGCGGCCACGTGTACGGCCAGCCGCGGGTCGATCCACGGCTCGCCGCGTCGCACGTACTCCGGATAGACGGTGAGCCGCTCGTGCAGCACGAACCCCGCCGCGGCCGACCGGTGCGCCAGCTCGTCGATCTGCGGCCACGGGCGCTCCGGGTTCACGTGGTCCGGGGTGAGCGGGGAGACCCCGCCCCAGTCGTCGATGCCGGCCCGCAGTAACAGGGCGAACTGATCGTCACCGACCTGACCGCTCGGCTCGCTGCGCTCGCCGAGCAAGTTGGGGGGCGCCTGGAGCCGCGCCTTCGGGCCGAGCACCAGGCGGGCCACCGCCACCGTCGCGGCCAGGTCGGCCAGCTCCGCATCGGGTACGCCGCGCATCGCGGTATCCGGCTTGGCCCGGAAGTTCTGCACGATCGTCTCCTGGATGTGCCCGTACTCCCGGGAGACCTGGCGGATCGCGAACAGTGACTCGGCCCGCTCGGTCGGCGTCTCGCCGATGCCGATCAGGATGCCGGTGGTGAACGGGACGCCGACCCGGCCGGCGTCCGCGAGCACCCGCAGCCGCACCGCCGGCTCCTTGTCCGGCGAACCGTAGTGCGGCCCGCCCGGCTCGCTCCACAGCCGATGCGCGGTGGTCTCCAGCATCATCCCCATGCTCGGCGCCACCGGCTTGAGCCGCTGCAGCTCGGCCCAGCTCAGCACGCCCGGGTTCAGATGCGGCAGCAGACCGGTCTCCTCCAGCACCGCGACCGCACAGGCCCGCAGATAGTCCAATGTGGACTCGTGGCCCCGCTCGTGCAGCCAGTCCATCGCCTGCGGCCAGCGCTCCTCCGGCCGGTCGCCGAGGGTGAACAGCGCCTCCTTGCAACCGAGCTGCGCGCCGCGCCGGGCGATGTCGAGCACCTCGTCGCGATCCAGGTAGGCGGCCGGCAGCCGGTGCGGCACTGTGGCGAACGTGCAGTAATGGCACCGGTCCCGGCACAGCCTGGTGAGCGGGATAAAGACCTTTCGGGAGTACGTCACGACGCCCGGCCGGCCGGCGCCGATCAGGCCCGCATCGCGGACCGCACCGGCGATCGCGAGCAGCTCGTCGAGCTCCGCCCCGCGGGCGTGGAGCAGGATGGCGGCTTCGGTGACATCCAGCGGCCGGCCGTCGGCCGCGCGACGCAACGCGCGACGCAGGCCGCTCGCGGTGGCCCCGAGCTGATCCATATCCGGCACGTGTTGCAGCCTAGCTCCGCGGTACGACAGGCCCGCCGAACCGGTCAGTGCAGCGCGGTCGGATCGTCCGGGGCCGGGCGGATCACCTCGGTGCGCTCATCCTCGAGTTCCACCGCGGGCTCCACCGGCGGCTCCATCGGCGGAGGCGGAGGCGGAGGCGGAGGCGGCGGCGGCGGGACGACCGGCGGCGGGACAGCCGCCGGTGGCGGGACAGCCGCCGGTGGCGCGAGCGGCGGGGGTGGCGCGAGCGGCGGGGGTGGCGCGAGCGGCCCCGGCGCCGGTCCCGGCTGGGGTACGGCCTGCGGCGCGGGTGGGTAGCCGGCAGTGGGCGCCGGGTAACCGTAGCCGGGGTACGGCTGACCGTAGACGCCCGGCTGGCCGTACCCGGGTGGCGGGTAGCCGGGCTGGGCGCCGTAGCCGGCCGGGTAGCCCGGTCCCGGTGGCCCTGGCTGGCCGTAGCCCGCCGGCTGGCCGTAGCCCGCCGGCTGGCCGTAAGCCGCCGGCTGGCCGTACACCCCGGGGCCGTAGCCCGGTGGCGGCATCGGTGGAACCGGCTTGGGTACCACGAACAGACCCTGGAACACCCGGACCACGAGCAGCGCGGCGATCCCGAGGACGGCGAGGAAGGCCAGGTCCCGCAGGAACGTCTCAACGCCGAGCCGGAAGAAGCCCTCACCGGTGTCGCTGACCAGCCCGACGAACGAGGCGAACATACAGATCACGCCGAACAGGGCGCTTACGCCGTACTCGACAAGGGCACTGAGCGTGACCACCCGCGACCGGGACGTAACCGGCCGGATGTGCGTCGTAACCAGGACGGCCAGCAACGGCAACAGGATCGGGGCGAGCCCGGCGAACCTGTCGAACTGTCCCAGAGCCCGCCGGGAAAATTCGAGGTCTCCGAAGGCGCCCGACCCGAACAACAGGTCGATCACGGCCAGCAACAGCATCAACGCGTTCGCGCCGACCAGCACGAACGCGGCCGGCTCGCGTAATGGGAGGGTGAACTGGGTGGCCTGCTTCTCCTGCGCGGACTGGCCTTCAGGCTCGGGGGTCACCGCGTGAGGATATCCCCCGCAACGACGCCGTGGCGGGGTAGGCGAGGATGGCGGTCATGCAGATCGTCGTACTCGCCGGCGGGATCGGTGGGGCCCGCTTCCTTCAGGGGGTACGCGCACTCGCGCGCGGTCGCGGCGCGGAGGTGACCGCGATCGTCAACGTCGGCGACGACGTGACGCTGCACGGGCTGCGGATCTGCCCGGACCTGGACAGCGTCATGTACACCTTGGGCGGTGGCGCCGACCCGGAACGCGGGTGGGGCCGCAGTGGCGAGACCTGGGCGGTCAAGGAGGAGCTGGCGCGGTACGGCGCCGAGCCCGCGTGGTTCGGGCTGGGTGACCGCGATCTGGCCACCCATCTGGTCCGTACCACCATGCTGAACGCGGGACACCCGCTCTCCGCGGTCACCGAGGCACTGTGCAACCGGTGGCAGCCGGGGGTACGCATCCTGCCGGCCTCCGACGACCCGGTCGAGACGCACGTTGTTGTGTCCTCTGAGGACGGTGCGCCAGCGTTACATTTCCAGGAATGGTGGATCCGGCACCGGGCCTCGCTCCCGGCACGCCGGTTCGTGTTCGTCGGCGCCGAGCAGGCGAAGCCGGCCGCGGGGGTGCTGGATGCGTTGGCGGCCGCAGACGTGGTGCTGCTGGCGCCGAGCAACCCGGTGGTCAGCATCGCACCGATCCTGGCCGTACCCGGGCTGCGCGATGCGTTGACCGGCGGCCCGGCGCCGGTGGTCGGGGTGTCCCCGGTCATCGGTGGATCACCGGTACGCGGCATGGCCGACAAGTGCCTCGCCGCCGTCGGCGTCGAGTGCTCCGCGGCCGGAGTCGGCGCGTTCTACGGTGCCCGCCCGGCGGGCGGGATCCTGGATGGCTGGCTGGTTGACGTCGCGGACGCGGGTACCCGGGTCGACGGCGTGCCGGTACGCGAGACTCCACTGTGGATGACCGACGAGGCAGCAACGGTGGCGATGGTCGCCGCGGCGCTGGAGGTGGCCCATGCTTGAAATCCTGCCGGTACGCGGTATCGGCGATGTCCGGCCGGGTGACGACCTCGTCGCGCTGATCGCCGGCGCCGCACCGTGGCTCGCCGACGGCGACATCGTCGTGGTGACCAGCAAGATTGTCTCCAAGGCGGAGGGCCGGCTGGTCGACGTACCGACCGGTGGACCGGAACGGGAGGCGGCGCGGGACGAGGTGCTCACCGCGGAGACCTCCCGGCCGGTGGCCCGCCGCGGCCATACCCGGATCGTGCAAACCCATCACGGGTACGTGATGGCCTCGGCCGGGATCGATGCCTCCAATGTGGACCGCAGGCAGCTGGTACTGCTGCCGAAGGATCCGGACTCGGCGGCCCGCGCGTTGCGGGCCGGGTTACGGGAGCGGGCCGGGGTCGACGTGGCGGTCATCGTCTCGGACACGATGGGGCGGCCGTGGCGGGTGGGTCTGGTGGACGTCGCGCTGGGCGCCGCCGGCATCGATGCGTTGCGGGACTATCGCGGCGAGGTCGATCCGTACGGCAACGAGCTGCACATCACCCAGATGGCCATCATCGACGAGGTGTCCAGCGCGGCCGAGCTGGTGAAGGGGAAGTGCGACCAGGTGCCGGTGGCGGTGGTCCGCGGGTTGCTCGCCGCCGTGCCTTCCGCTGATGGCGCCGGTGCGGGTGCACTGATCCGGGGCGCCGAACACGACCTCTTCTCGATGGGTACGGCCGAGGCCCGGGCGGCCGGGCTGCGCGACGCGGCAACCCTGCACGATGCATCGTCCTTCGTGGACGTTCCGGTGGATGAAGCCGCCGTGGCACGGGCGATCGCCGTGGCCAGGGCGGCCGCCGCACCGGGGACGGTCTACACCCGCGTCCCGGCCGACCTCGTGCCGGACCGTCCGTCCGATGTGGACTGTTTCGTCGCATGTGGAACGTCGGCGGGCAGTGCGGCGGCGCTGGTCGACCTCGGTGCGGACGTGCACCGGCTGCGGACCGCGCTGCTCGCCGAGGGCCTCGGGTCGGTCTGGTCGGCCCAGCCACCGGGTCTGTTCCCGGGGGTGTTCGGCGTGCTGGCGATCGGCGCCCAGGCCGCCTCGTCGTGATCGGCGCCGGCGCTGCCCCGCCTCGGTCAGGTGTATCCCGCGTCGCCACGCTCCTTGAGCGCGTCGACCAGCTTCTTCACGTCCTGAGCCCGGCTGCGCGGGCAGACCAGTACGGCGTCCGGGGTGTCCACCACCACCAGGTCGCTGACCCCGAGTGCGGC
>DASRRF010000253.1:0-6836 GCA_035695905.1 Micromonosporaceae bacterium
GGGTCGCCGGCGCGCTGGACGGCTGGCCGGCGGCGGGCGTGCTGGCCGCGGGTGCGGGGTTGGTGAGCGCTTCGTCGACCCGCTGGTCCACGACCAGCTTCCACGGCTGGAACCAGTAGAGCCCGAATGCCAGCCCGGCACCCACGAGCGCCACGATCAGCCAGGTGAGCGGCTTGTGTACGAGGCGTCTCAGCACACTGCCCAGTCAACCCGACCGATGCCGCAGGGCGTACGGCTACCCGCTTACGGTCCCGTTACGGGAGCCGGGAGCCAGGCCGTTTCATCGACGCCTGGTATCCGCCCGCGTTGGCGAACTCGCGGTGTTGCGCGACGGCTCTGTCCGTACCCCTAAGGCTGCTGGATCGGGGATGGGTCGGGGCGGAACCGGATAGCCGGGGCTCGACGGCGCCACATACCGTGAGCCGGTGACCCTGATCGCGACCGAAGCGCTCACGAAGCGGTACGGCAGCACCGTGACCGCACTTTCCGAGCTGACCGTCGCCGTGGAGCCCGGCATTGTCGGACTCGTCGGTGCAAACGGCGCCGGCAAGTCCACGCTCATCAAGATCTTGCTCGGCTTGCTGCCGCCGACCGCAGGCCGGGCCAGCGTGCTCGGCCTCGATCCGACCACCCACCCGGAGCGGGTCCGGGCGAAGGTCGGCTACATGCCCGAGCACGACTGCCTGCCGCCGGACCTCGCCGCCGCCGAGTTCGTCACGCACATGGCCCGGATCAGCGGGCTGCCCCGGACCGCGGCCCGCGAACGGGCCTCCGAGGCGCTGCGCCACGTCGGGCTCTACGAGGAGCGGTACCGCCAGATCGGCGGCTACTCCACCGGGATGAAGCAGCGGGTCAAGCTGGCTCAGGCGCTCGTACACGACCCGGATCTGCTGCTGCTCGACGAGCCGACCAACGGCCTCGACCCGGCCGGCCGCGACGCGATGCTCACGCTCGTGCAGCGGATCGGCACCGAGTTCGGCATCTCGGTCATCGTGTGTTCGCACCTGCTCGGCGAGGTCGAGCGGATCTGCGACTCGCTCATCGCGATCGACGCGGGAAAGCTGTTGCGGGCGGCCCAGGTCTCTGCCATGACCACCGCCAGAGACGTGCTCGCCATCGAAGTTTCCGAGGGTACGGAGGAACTGGCGGCGTCCCTGTCCGCGCTGGGCCTGCAGGTCCAGCGCGACGGGCACCTGCTGCTCGTACCGCTGGCCGGGGATGACACGTACGACCAGATTCTTGGCGCGGTCGCCTTGCTGGACCTGCCGCTGCACCGGCTGGACCAGCGGCACCACCGGGTCGCCGAGCTCTTCACCGCCAAGGAGGCTGTCAGTGTCGGTTGAACAGTCGGTTATCCACGACATCGGGTACCAGCGGTACACCGGGGTACGGCTGGGTCGCGGGTACGCGGCCCGATCGCTGTACACGCACGGGGTGCGTACCGCGTTCGGCTTCGGACGCAGCGCGAAGGCGAAGATCTTTCCGTGGCTCATGGTGGGCATCATCGGGCTGGTGGCCACGATCGTGACGGCGATCCGCGCCCAGACCGGCGTGCCGGTGATGTCCTATGTGGACTTTCCGGAGAAGATGACGCCGCTGCTGATCCTGTTCTGCGCGGCGGCCGCGCCGGAGCTGGTCTCCCGCGACCTGCGCACCGGGGTACTCCCGCTCTACTTCTCCCGACCGCTGCGGCGCGCCGACTACGCGCTGGCGAAGCTGCTCGCGCTCGTGACGTCGGCGTGGCTGGCCGTGGCCGGCGCGCAGTTGCTGATGCTGCTCGGCGGGGTGTTCTCGGTACACGGGTTCCGGGCGGTGTGGGACGAGATCGGTGACTTCCTGCCGGGGCTGGCCTACTCCGGCGTACACGCGGTCGTGTTCTCCGCGGTGGCGCTGATGGTCGCCTCGCTGGCCGGCCGCCGGGCGGTGGCCGCCGCGGTGATCGTCGCGGTGTTCTTCGTGACCCTGCCGGTCACCGGGGTGCTGTACGCGGTCGGCGGCGACACCGGCCGGGAGCTGGCGAACCTGGCCAGCCCGTCCACATTGGTCAGTGGGGTCGGTGACTGGTTGTTCGATCCCGTCAAGAGCGGGGTCGGCGACTTCGGGCCGCTGTACGGCGCGGTCGCGCTGGCGCTCGTGCTCGGATGTGTGGCCCTGCTGCTGGCCCGGTACCGGAGGGTGGCCCGATGAGCACCGCGGTGGAGTTGCACGGGGTCTCGAAGTGGTACGGCAACGTGGTCGCGGTCAACGACGTCACGATGACGCTCGGCGGCGGGGTGACCGGCCTGCTCGGTCCGAACGGCGCCGGCAAGACCACCGTGCTGCACATGATGGCCGGCTTCCTCGCCCCGTCCCGCGGCCAGGTGCTCGTCGGCGGCGAGCCCGCGTGGCGCAACCCGAATGTCTACAAGGGACTCGGGTTGGTCAGCGAACGCGAGGCGGTACACGGTTTTCTGACCGGCCGAGAGTTCATCGTGGCCAGCGCGAAGCTGCACCGGCTGCCCGACCCCGAGGCCGCGGCGCGGCGGGCGCTTGAGCTGGTGGAGATGACCGACGCGCAGGATCGGCGGCTGGACACGTACTCCAAGGGCATGCGCCAGCGCACCCGAGTCGCGGCCGCGCTCGTACACGAGCCGCAGGTTCTGGTGCTCGACGAGCCGTTCAACGGGATGGACCCGCGGCAGCGCCTGCAGATGCTGGACCTGCTGCACCGGTTGGGTACGCAGGGCCACACCGTGCTGTTCAGCTCGCACATCCTGGAGGAGGTCGAGCAGGTCTCCGGCACGGTTCAGGTGATCGTGGCCGGCCGGCTCGCGGCGTCCGGCGACTACCGGACGATCCGCCGGCTGATGACGAACCGGCCGCACGTCTTCACCATCCACTCGAACGACGACCGGCGCCTGGCCGTGGCGCTGATCGGCGAGCAGTCGGTGACCGGCGTGGAGATCCAGCCCGGCGGCCTCACCGTACAAGCGGGTGACTACGGCACGTTCACCCGGCGGCTGCCGAAAATCGCGACAGGCAGCGGCATTCGCGTCCAGCGAGTGATCCCTACCGACGAGTCTTTGGAAAGCGTCTTCTCCTATCTGGTGGCATCGTGAATATGACCATTGCCCGGATCACCGCCCGTGGACTGTTCGGCCGCCGGCGCTTCCTGTTGCTGCTCCCGCTCCCGCTGCTCGTCGTTGGGCTCGCGTTCCTGGCCGACGGGCTCGGTGCCACGCCCGAAGAATGGGCGCCGCACGTGCTCGTCGGCCTCGGCCTGGCGGTCGTCCTGCCGGTGCTGGCCCTGATCATCGGGACCGGCGTACTCGGCTCGGAAATCGACGACGGTACAGTCCTGCACATCCTGGCGAAACCGTTGCCGCGCCGCGAGATCATCCTGGCCAAGCTCGCGGTGGCCGCGGTGGTCACCGCGCTGACCGTCGGCGTACCGATGTTCTTCGCCGGGCTGGTCGCCGGCTCGGTACGGCTCGGCATCGGTCTCGCCGTGGGGTGCGCGTTCGGGGCGCTCGCGTACTCCGCGTTCTTCCTCGCACTGAGCCTGCTCACCCGGCGGCCGGTGCTGGTCGGGCTGGTGTACGTGCTGCTCTGGGAGGGGATCCTGGGCAACCTGCTGTCGGGTACCCGGCTGCTCTCCATCGAGCAGTACGTGGTCGCGATCGCCGACCGGGTCTCCGGCTCGGATCTGCTCAGGGGCACCCTGTCCGTGCCGCTGGCGCTGTCGATGACGATCGTGTTCACGGTGTGCGGCACGGTGCTCGCCATCGACCGGCTGCGCTCGTTCAGCGTGGCCGGCGAGACGAGCTAGCGCCGGCCCGCCTCTCGCCCGGCCCGCCCTTCGCCCGGCCGAGCCGCGCGCTCAGCCCGTGTTGCGCATGCCGGCGGCGATCCCGTTGACGGTGGTGAGCAGCGCCCGTTCCAGCGTCGGATCCGCGCCACGCCGGGCGGCCGTGGCCAGCCGCCCGGCCGCCCGGTACTGGCGCAGCAGCGCGACCTGCAGGTGGTGCAGCGGTTCCAGGTAGGTGTCGCGTACCTGCAGGGTGCGCTGGAGCACCGGCTGACCGTCGAGTAGCCGGGCCTCCCCGGTCACCGTGAGCACCTCGGCGACGGTCAGCTCGTACTCCGCCTGGATCCGGTCGAGGACTCCGCGCAGCGGGTCCGGTACCAGCGTCTGCACGTACCGGCGCGCGATGCCCAGGTCGGTCTTCGTGAGCATCATCTCCACATTGGACAGGAAGGTCCGGAAGAAGTCCCACCGCTCGTGCATCTCGCCGAGTACGGTGTCCAGCCCGGCCTCGCGGGCGGCGCGCAGGCCCGACCCGACCCCGTACCAGCCGGGCACGATCTGCCGGGACTGGGTCCACCCGAAGACCCACGGGATCGCCCGCAACCCGGCCAGGCCGGCTCCGGAGTCCGGCCGGCGGGCCGGCCGGGAGCCGATGTTCAGCGCGCCGAGCAGCTCGGTCGGGGTGGCCGCCCAGAAGTACCCGGGCAGGTCGGGATCCTCCACAAGGGACCGGTACGTGTCGAACGCCGCCGACGAGACCGCGGACATCGCGGCGTCCCACCGGGCCAGCGCCTCGGCGGGCTGGCGCGGTGTCGTGTGCAGCAGGGTGGCCTGAAGCACGGCGGCGACGGTGAGCTCCAGGTTCTCCCGGGCGAGCGCGGGCAGCGTGTATTTGTCGGAAATCACTTCACCCTGCTCGGTCACCTTGATCGCGCCGTCCAGGGTGCCGTACGGCTGCGCCATGATGGCCTCGTGGGTCGGCCCACCGCCCCGGCCGACGGTGCCACCGCGGCCGTGGAACAGCCGCAGCCGTACCCCGTGCTTGGCCGCCACGTCCCGCAATGCGCGCTGGGCCCGGTGGATCGCCCACTGCGATGTGGTGATCCCGGCCTCCTTGTTGGAGTCGGAGTACCCGAGCATGACCTCCTGGACCTCGCCGCGTTGGGCGACAATCGCGCGGTACGCCGGCAGCGACAGCAACCCATCCAGCAGTACGCCGGCGGCGTCCAGCTCGGCCACGGATTCGAGCAGCGGTACGAAGCCGATCCGCGACCGGCCACTGTGGACGTTGAGCAGCCCGGCCTCGCGGGCCAGGATGGCGGCGGCCAGCACGTCGTCCACGCCGCGGGTCATCGAGATGACGTAGGACTCGATCACCTCGTCCCCGAACAGGTCCTGGGCATCCCGGATCGTGGTGAACACCGTGAACGTACGCCGGGCCGCGTCGGACAGTTCGATGTCCACACTCGACAGCGGGCGGCGGCCGGCCAGCTCGCCGGCGAGCAGCGTCGTGCGCTCCGCCCGGGTCAACGTGGCATAGGAGGGCACCTCGTGCAGGCCCGCGTACAGCTCGGCCAGCACGGCGTGGTGCGCGTCGGCGTGCTCGCGTACGTCCATTGTGGCCAGATGCAGCCCGAACGCGGACACCGTACGGATGGTCGTGGTGAGCCAACCGGACGCCGACAGCTGTCCGGCGTTGCGCGCCAGCGAGGTGCGGATCAGGTCCAGATCGGCTACCAGTTCCGCCGTGCCCCGGTAGTCCCGGCCCGGCACGTGCGCCGACCCGGCCGCGAGCCTGGCCCGGGTGTTGGCCAGCTTCACCTTGATGCACCGGGCCTTCAGCCGGTACGGCTCCTCCGCGTTGACCCGCCGGAAGCGTGCGGCCAGCTCGGGCAGCGCGTCGAGATCCTGGGCCAGGCTGGCGGACAGGTCGAGCGAGACGCCGCGCAGCCGGCCGGAGACGGACAGCTCGTCGATGAGGTGGTCCAGCGCTCGCTCGGCGGCCTGGATCCCGTGCTCGTGCTGGATGATGAGCACATCGCGGGTCACCGCCGCGGTGACGTACGGGTTTCCGTCCCGGTCGCCGCCGATCCAGGTGCCGAACGTGAGCGGGCGGGCCGGGGTCGCCTCGACGCCCAGCCGGCGCAGCGTGTCCGCCAGGTCGTCGAGCACCCGGGGTGCCGCGTCGGCATACAGGTCGCGCAGGTAGTAGACCGCGTTGCGGGCCTCGTCGGTCGGGTCCGGCCGGTCCAGCCGCAGCTCGTCGGTCTGCCACAACAGGTCGATCAGCTCGGCGATCCGGCGGTTCGCCACGGCCGGGCTGGCGGCGCCGTCCAGCGCGATCGCGGCGGCCTCGGCGTCCAGCTCGTCGGCGATGCCGCGCAGCTTGGACAGGATGGACCGGCGGGCCGCCTCGGTCGGGTGCGCGGTGAACACGGGCCGTACCGCCAACCGCCGCGCGGCCGCGGCCACCTCGTCCGCGGGTACCCCGCGCTCGCCGATCAGCCGGGCCGCCTGGTCCAGCCAACCGCCCTGCCGGACCCGCCGGCGGCGCAGCTCGCGGGCCCGGTGCACCTGTTCGGTGATGTTCGCCAGGTGGAAGTAGGTGGAGAACGCGCGGGCCAGCTTCGTGCCGGTCGCCACGTCCACCGCGCCCAGCCGCAGGGCGGCGGCCTCGGCATCCGACCGTACTTCGGCCCGTACCTCCTCGACGAGCGCGAGCAGGGCGTGACCCTCCTGCCGGGCCAGGCTCTTGCCGAGCAGGACGCCGAGCCGCCGGATATCCGCCCGCAGGGCGGCATCGGGGTCGGGCAGAGGTTCGGTCACCGCCCCGATGCTAGCGGTGGGTACGCCTGCCGAGTACCGTGGTGGCGCCCAGCAGGCCGGCCAGCCCCGCCAGTGCCCACAACGCGAGCGCGCTGATCGGCCAGCCGGTGGCCTTGCGATCGAAGTATGCGACTCCCTTGACCAGGCTCACCCCGAGCCCGGGGATGTCCCACCGGTGCATGCCGGCGAAGAACCCGGGCATGAACTCGGGTGGGTAGATCCC
>DASRRF010000254.1:0-2775 GCA_035695905.1 Micromonosporaceae bacterium
GACCGTGATGGTGGCGCCGGACCGGGACACCCCGGGTACCAGGGCCAGGCACTGGGCGGCACCGATGATGACCGTGTCGCGCAGCGTCAGGTTCCGCTCGCCCCGGGTCTGGGTCGCCGCGTGCTCGGCGAACAGCATCGCGAAGCTCCAGCCGATCAACGCGATCGCGACCACCCACAGGTTGCGCAGCGGACCTTTGATCACATCCTTGGCCAGGAACCCGACCACCAGGATCGGGATCGAGCCGGCGATCACGTACCAGCCGAACTTGTAGTCGAAGGTCTCCCGGGCCGACGACAAGAACAGGCCGCGCACCCACGCCCCGGTCACCCGGACGATGTCCCGCCAGAAGTAGACGAACACCGCGGCGATCGCACCGACCTGGATGACCGCGGTGTACGCGGTGACCGCCGGATCGTCGATCTGCAGCCCGATCAGCTTCTCGGTGATGGTCAGGTGGCCGGTGGACGAGACCGGCAGGAACTCGGTGACGCCCTCCACGATGCCCAGGAGAATCGCCTGCCAGATGTCCACCCGCTACTCCCCGACCCCGGACAGGTCCAGCGCTTCGGCCACGGTCCGCAGGGTCTGGATGCCGCTGTCCCGGTCACCGGCGAACAGGCTCACCGACAGCGTGGTCACCCCGGCTGCCGCGTACGCCTGCATCCGGTCCGCGATCCGCTCCTTCGGCCCGAGCAGCGAGGTCCGGTCGATGAACTCCAGGGGTACGGCGGCAGCCGCGTCCCGCTGCCGCTTGGCGAGATAGAGCTCCTGCACCTCGCGGGCGGCTTCGCCGTACCCCATCCGGGTCGCCAGCTGGTTGTAGAAGTTCTGCTCGCGGCTGCCCATGCCGCCGACGTAGAGCGCGGCGTACCAGCGCACCAACTCGGCGCACATCGCGACGTCGTCGCCGACCACCACCGGCACGCTCGGCGCGACGTCGAACCCGTCCCGGGTCCGGCCCGCCTTGGCCCGCCCGGCGTCGATGACGGCCAGGTGCTCGGCCGCGTGCTCCGGCGCGTAGAAGATGGCCAGCCAGCCGTCCGCGATCTCGCCGGCCAGCTCCAGGTTCCTCGGCCCGATCGCGGCCAGGTAGATCGGGATGTCCTCGCGCGGTGGGTGGAAGCCCAGCCGTAGCGCCTTGCCTGGACCGCCGGGCAGCGGCAGGGTGTAGTGCTCGCCGGCGTACTCGACGTTCTGCCTGCGCAGCGCCATCCGGACGATGTCCACGTACTCCCGGGTCCGGGCTAGCGGCTTGCCGAACCGCACGCCGTACCAGCCCTCGGAGACCTGCGGGCCGGAGACGCCCAGGCCGAGGCGGAACCGCCCGCCGGAGAGCGAGTCGATGGTCGCCGCGGTCATCGCGGTCGACGCCGGTGCCCGGGCCGGGATCTGCATCACCGCCGCGCCCACGTCGATCCGGCCGGTCTGGCCGGCGATCCAGGCGAGCGTGCTCGGCGAGTCGGAGCCGTACGCCTCGGCCGCCCACACCACCGCGTACCCGAGTCGGTCGGCCTCCTGGGCGAACGCGAGATGGTCGGCGGGCGTGGTCCACGCCGTCTGGTAGCCGAGACTGAGTCCTAGCCGCATGGAGGATCAGGGTACGGCCCACACGCCTATCACAGGTGCATAGGGTTCACCCATGCAGCAGCGACCGCTCGGACGAAGCGGGCTGGCCGTGTC
This sequence comes from Micromonosporaceae bacterium, assembly GCA_035695905.1. GTDB lineage: Bacteria > Actinomycetota > Actinomycetes > Mycobacteriales > Micromonosporaceae > EFPC-2. Next base: position 1,684 of record DASRRF010000254.1, read on the forward strand.
CCGGCTCGCGCTGGGCACGATGACCTGGGGCCGGGACACCGACCCGGACGACGCGGCGGCGCAGCTGAAGACGTTCCTGGATGCCGGCGGCACGCTGGTGGACACCGCGGACGTGTACGCCGAAGGCGAGGCCGAGGCGGTGATCGGCGCGCTGCTCGGCCCGCTGGTCAACCGTGACGAACTGCTGATCGCCACGAAGGCGGGGCTGTCCGGACGGCCGGACCGGCGGCGCGACTCGTCCCGCGGGCACCTGCTGGGTACCCTCGACGCCTCGCTGCGCCGGCTGGGCGTGGAGTACGTGGACATCTGGGCGGTGCACGGGTACGACCCGCAGACCCCGCTGGACGAGACGCTCGGCGCGGTCGACCACGCGGTCGCCACCGGCCGGGCGCGGTACGCCGGCATCGCGAACTTCTCCGGCTGGCAGACCGCGCAGGCGGCGACCTGGCAGGCCGCCTGGCCGGGCCGGGCCGCGCTGGTCTGTGCGCAGGTGGAGTACTCACTGCTGGAGCGCGGTATCGAGCGGGAGGTGGTACCCGCTGCCGCGGCCCTGGGGCTGGGCATCCTGCCCTGGTCCCCGCTCGGCCGGGGGGTGTTGACCGGCAAGTACCGGCACGGCCGGCCGGCCGACTCGCGGGCCGCGTCGCCGCACTTCGAGCGGTTTGTCGCGCCCTACCTCGACCCGCGCTGCTCGGCGATCGTCGAAGCGGTAATCACGGCCGCGGACGGACTCGGCGCCTCACCGATCCAGGTCGCGCTGGCCTGGGTACGGGACCGGCCCGGAGTGGTCGCCCCGGTGCTCGGCGCGCGTACGGCCGGCCAGTTGATCGGCGCGCTCGCGGTGGAGGAGGTCACCCTGCCGGCGGAAATCAGCCGGGCGCTGGACGACGTGTCCGCCCAGCCGTACGGGTACCCGGAGCGCCAGGGGTGAGGAACTCAGTACGACAGGCCCGGGAGCGGCTCCGGAGCCTGCGGCCGGCGGAGCATCACCTGCCGCGTACCGTCCGGGAAGAGCCGCACCCGGGCCAGCTCCCATCCGCTGAACTCGGCCTGGATCTGCAGCTGCACCGTGGCGGTCATCCGGTCGACATT
>DASRRF010000255.1:0-6237 GCA_035695905.1 Micromonosporaceae bacterium
TGGCCGGGCCAGCCTTTGCCGATCCCACACCCGCACCAGGCCAGCCGAGACAGGGTCTCCAGCTGCCCACATCGGACGCTGCCACGGCAAGTGACGTGATGTGTTGGGCCAACGCCGCGCCCGTCCCGCAGTACTCCAGCAGCGGCGGTACCTCGGGCACCGTCCACTACGGCGCGCAGATCATCTGCAACACCGTGGGCACCCTGTGGTTCGAACTCAAGCTGTACACCGTGGTCGGCAGCGGAGAGAACCAGCACAACGTGTGGCAGGAGACTCGCACGCTGGGTCCGCTGGTGGACTACGCCAGGGGTAGCAGTTGGTTCGAGCCCTGCTTCGGCAACGCATCCACCCGCTGGATCACGAGCCGACAGCCCACCTGGAACGGCGTCGCGTTCAACCCACCGATCCAGTGGACCTCGATCATCACGTTGCCCTGCGGCTCGGGCGACTAGACGGCTACGCTCACCGCCGTGATAGCTGACCCGGTCATCCTCGCCACCCCCGCGATCCTGCACCACGACGACCGTTACACGGTCTGGCATGCCGGCGTGGTCCACGGGCCACCGGGGCTCGTGGTGGTGGCCCTGGACATCGACTCGACCGAGCCGACGGACTGGAACCTCAACCCGTCCTCGCACCCGGTTGACGCATACATCGAGGCTCCGGAACTGCCGTGGCGGGTGGTCGGCGAGAACGGCTATGGAGCCGACCGGCACACGTTGAAGTTCCACGGACGGTTCCCCGGCCAACTACACGGCAAGCGAGCGTTCTCACCCATCACCGGCGAGCAACTGGCCGGGGCGAGGCTGCACATCGAGATCCACCCGTTGGACCTGCATCTGACGATCGAACTCGCTCCACAGTAGACGCACCCGCGCCATGGACGGCCTGGCTCTGGATCTCCCGGGCCGGGCCGTTCGTCGTCCGTAGGCCACGCAGAGGGGGCGAGACGATGATCCTGCACCATCCTGCCGTTCAGCTTCGCGCCCGAGCTGGAGGTCGTCGTCGACCCCGGGCTGCTGGGGCACGCGGAAATCTACTTCAACGCCGCCCGGCTGGACCGGTCCCTCGCCCTGAACACCGAGGACTACCTGCGCATCGCGGCACCGCAGATCCGGGCCATCGCCGGTGGCTCCGCGCCCGCCGCGGTCGCGCCCGGTGTCGCCGGCTCGGCATGAAGCTCGACACGAACAGGGCCCGACATCGATATCGGGAGCAGATATCGGCTCATCAGCGCAACGTCGAACCGGTCGACCTTTGGGCGCTTGACGTAGGTGCGTGATATCTGCTCATGAGATAGAGATCGGACCTCAGTGTTCGGTCGGCGCCGAGCCGGTGGTCACGAACGCCGCGAGCTGAGCCGACTGCGCCACCCGGCTGGGCTCGTGCACGTACATCATGTGCCCGGCCTCGAAGTAGGCGAACTCCACATTGGACCTGAGCTCGTCCGGGATGGCCAGGTGCGCGAACGTGTGCTCGGCCGCGAAGTACGGCGTGGCACCGTCGTGGTAGCCGCAGGCGATGTAGACGCGCAGGCGCGGGTTGGCCCGCATCGCGTCGCCCAGCTTGTCCGCGACGATCACGTGCTTGCCCTCGAACTCCTTGAACGACCACGGGTTCACCGCATCGGTGAGGATCTCGTACGGCAGGTCGTTGCGGTACTCGAGCTCCGCGCGCACGTAGTGGTTCAGCGCCGCCGTGTACGGGCCGAGAATCGCGTCGTACGACGGATCCGCGGACCAGCGCTCCTGCCCGTAGTCCCGATCCCACCCGGCGAACCGCCCGTCCAACCGGCCCACCGTACGCCGGCGGGACCGCAGTACCTCGGTGAAGAACCGGACATGCTCGATGCGCAGGTTGACCCGGTCGACGTAGTCCGGGGTGAGCCCGGTCAGTCTGGCCACTGTGGACACCGCGGCGGCCCGTTCCTCCGCGGTGAGCCGGGAACCGCGGGACAGCGCCCACGGGTAGTCGTGCGCCGCGTACGCCTGCGCCTCGGCGAGCACGTCGGCCAGCGGGCGGTCGCCGTGCAACCCGTGGTAGTGCGCGATCGCCGCGTACGTCGGCAGGAACACCGTGTACGGCAGGTCGTTGTGCCCGCCGAACTCCAGCGTGCCGCCGTCCAGTACGGACGAGATGAGGATCAGCCCGTTGAGGTACATGCCGTAGCGTTCCTGCAGGTGCCGGGCGAGGCCGGCGGCGCGCAGCGTGCCGTACGACTCGCCGCACAGGTACTTCGGGGACATCCAGCGGCCCTGGCGGGAGGTCCACAGCCGGATCAGCTCGCCGACCGACTCGATGTCGCCGGTGTAGCCGTGGAAGTCCTTGGCCTTCTCCCCCTTGGTCGGGCGGGAGTAGCCGGTCGAGACCGGGTCGATGAAGACCAGGTCCGAGTGGGCCAGCAGGGTCTCGGCGTTGTCGACCAGGCCGTACGGCGGCGGCAGCAGAGCGCCGGCGTCGCCCATCAGTACCCGGCGGGGACCGAGCAGCCCCAGGTGCAGCCAGACGCTGGACGAGCCGGGTCCGCCGTTGAACGCGAACGTCACCGGCCGGCTCGACGGCTCCACTCCATCCACTGTGTACGCGGTGAGAAAGACCTCGGCCTTGGGCTTGTGGCCGTCGAACTTCTCGTCATCGGTCTTCGCCTCGGTACGCAGCACGACGCGGCCGGTGGTCACCGTGTAGGAGATCTCCCGCCCGTCGACGGTCAGGGTGTGACTGCTGGTTACCAAATCGTCACTCGGTTCGGCCTTGTCCGCGGCGGGCCTCTTGGCCTCGCCGGTCTTCGCCTCGCCGGTCTCCCCTGACGTCATGACCACCGACAATAACGGGGGCTGCGGCGAACCGGTACCGAGGCAACCCTGCCGCTACCCTCATCGCATGCGTACCGACCGGGTGATCGCGGTCGTCGGGGTGAGCGTCGCCGTACTGGCCGCCGGGGTGTACGGCGTCGGCAGTTGGCGGGGCTGGTTCGCCAAGCCGTCGGTGCGCGGCGCGCCCGAGGTCGCCGCGACCGCCACCACGCTCGTCACCGGCCTGCGCGCGCCGTGGGGGTTGGCGATCTTGCCCGATGGAACCGCGCTGGTGACCGAGCGGGACACCGCCCGCCTGCTGTCGGTGACCGCGGACGGCCGGGTATCCGAGGTGCAGCGGCTCACCGAGGTGCGGCCCGGCGGCGAGGCGGGCCTGCTCGGCGTGGCCGTCGCCGGCACGTACCCGGTCGATCACTGGGTCTACGTCTACTACACCACCGAGTCGGACAACCGGATCGCCCGGCTGCACCTGGGCGAGGCGCCACAGCCGATCCTCACCGGCATACCGAAGGCCGGCAACCACGACGGCGGCCGGATCGCGTTCGGCCCGGACGGCATGCTGTACGCGGGTACCGGCGACGCCGGCAACCGGGACCGGGCGCAGGATCTCGGGTACCTGGGCGGGAAGATCCTGCGCCTCACACCGGAGGGCAAACCGGCACCGGGCAACCCGTACCCCGACTCTCCAGTGTGGAGCTTCGGGCACCGCAACGTGCAGGGGCTCGGCTGGGACTCCGCCGGCCGGATGTTCGCCGCGGAGTTTGGCCAGAACCAGTACGACGAGCTGAACCTGATCCAACCCGGGCGCAACTACGGCTGGCCGACCGTGGAGGGCATCGGCCACGACGACCGGTTCGTCGAGCCGATCGCCACCTGGGCCACCGACGAGGCGTCACCGAGCGGCATCGCCGTCGTCGGCGACACGGTGTACGTCGCCTGCCTGCGCGGCAAGCGCATCTACCGGATCGGCACCGACGGCGGGCACGCCGTGGCGATGCTCGTCGGCGACTACGGCCGGCTGCGCCACGTTGCCGCGGCGCCGGACGGCTCGCTGTGGGTGCTCACCTCCAACCGCGACGGCCGCGGCTCACCGTCCACGCAGGACGATCGGATCCTGCGGCTCACGCCGGGATGACCACCCCGGCGGCACCACCGCCCCGGCGGACCGGTTCCGCGGCGGCCAGCAGGCGCCCGTCGGGCAGGAACTCGATCCCGGTGGCCGCACCGATCTCCGGGTTCGGCGCGAACACGTGGCCCAGCGCCTCAAGTCCCGGCCGGTCCGCATCGAAGCCCGGCTCGGCCTGAACCGCGGCTGTGTTGCGCTGGGTGGCCCGCGGTGCGGCCAGCGTCTCGGGCAACGTCATGCCGAGGTCGATCCGGTTGACCAGCATCTGCAACACGGTGGTGATGATGGTCGAACCGCCCGGCGACCCGACCGCGAGGAACGGCTTGCCGTCCTTGAGCACGATCGTCGGGGACATCGAGCTGCGCGGCCGCTTACCCGGCGCGGGCATGTTCGGATCCGGCGCGGTGCCCTGGGTCGGGGTGAAGTTGAAGTCGGTCATCTCGTTGTTGAGCAGGAACCCGCGCCGGGGTACGACCATCGCGTTGCCGCCGGTCTGCTCGATGGTCAGGGTGTACTCCACGACGTTGCCCCAGCGGTCGGCCACGGTCAGGTTCGTGGTGGACATCCCGGACAGGCTGGGCTCGCCGGCCGCGCCCGTGGCGCAGCCGCCGTACGAGCCGTCCGGCACGCCCGGCGGGACCGGCTTGACCAGCGCGTGGGCCGGGTCGATCTGGCAGGCCCGCTCGCCGGCGAACCCGTCGGTGAGCATCTCGTCGAGCAGCGCCCGCGGGGTGAGGTCGCCGACGTACCGGTTGCGGTCGGCGAATGCCAACGCGCTCGCCTCCAGGTAGTAGTGCAGCGCCTGGGTACGCGTCATCGCGGCCAGGTTGCCGCGCTCCAGGATGTTCAGCGCCTCGCCGACCGCCTGCCCGCCGCTGGACGGCGTCGCCATGCCGAACACGTCCAGCCCGCGGTAGCCGATCGCGGTCGGCGCCGGGAACCGCACGTCGTACCCGGAAAGGTCCGTCAGTTGCATCGTGCCGGGCCGGATCGGGAACGGCCAGGTGCCGATCGGCGCCGCGGCCAGCGGCGGGTGTTGCACGGTCTGCACGATGTCCTCGGCGATCGCGCCCTTGTAGAAGGCGTCGGTACCCTCGCGGGCGATCAGGCCGTAGGTCATCGCCAGGTCATGGTTGCGGAACAGCGTGCCGACCTCGGGCGGTTGCCCGCCGGGCAGGTAGAGCGCGCTGGTCGGACCGAACTGGCCGAACGCCGCGGTGTTGTCGCTGATCTGGGTACGGAACGTGGCATCGACCAGGAACCCGCGCTCGGCGACCTGGGTCGCCGGCTGCAACGCGTCCCGCAACGAGGTGGTACCCCATCGCCGCAGCGCCTCCTCCCAGGTGGCCAGCGAGCCCGGTACCCCCGCCGAGATGCCGCTGACCCGGGCCTCCTGGAACGCGTACGGCGCACCGGTGGCCGGGTTCAGGAACGCGTCGGACTGCATCGACATCGGCGCGGCCTCCCGGCCGTCGATCGTCCGTACCCGCCCGTCGCGCGCGTTGTAGAACACGAAGAACCCGCCACCGCCGATGCCGGACGAGAACGGCTCGGTCACCCCGAGCGTGGCCGCCGCGGCGACCGCCGCATCCACCGCGTTGCCACCCCGCCGCAGCACGTCCACGCCCACCCGGGTCGCCTCCGGATCGACCGTAGCTACGGCACCGCCGAACCCGACGGCTACCGGAACCTTCCCGCTCTCCCGCGATCGGGCCTGCGCCGGCGCCGCGGAGATGGTGGCCAGCGCCGTCGCGGTCAATGCGACGAGAGTGAGGGTACGACGAAACTTCATGACGCCTCCCGGGGTGGACGGCAATCGACAGTTCTCTGCTTATCCCGTACCCGCGACCGAGGCAAGTCCACCACCGAGCTTCGTTTCCCGGGTCATTCCCCGTAGGCTCGACCGGGGGGCGGCAGCACCCCTGGGAGCCCCGCGTGACTGCGACGACGATCGATGTGCCGTACGGCTCCGTGCTCGTCGCCTGGAGTCTGCTGCTCGGCGGCGCGTTCGCGGCCCTGCTGGGACTGGCGCTGCTGGCCCGCCGCGCCGACAAGGCCAATCCCGCGTCCGGCACAGGATTTGTGGAAGCACCGCCAGCCGGGCCGAAACGCAGGCACCGACCGACCGCGCAGGACTGCGCCCGGCTGCGCGCCGAGGCCGTCGAGCTGCACCGGGAAGCACTCGCCACCGGCGGCAAGGCGGGTCGCGCGCGCGTCGCGGCAACCGAGGCCAGGGCCAGGCACGCCGCCGCACAGGCGGCCCGCGACGCCGCGTTGCAGACCCTCGACACCGCGCAG
>DASRRF010000256.1:0-4404 GCA_035695905.1 Micromonosporaceae bacterium
CAGGCTCGGCTCGACCGTCAGGGCGTGCACCAGCAGCGCCGCCCGGCCCGCGGTCAGCGCGGCGTCCGCGTGTGGCACCACCTCAGGCAGCGCCGCCCGGGCCGCCGCGGTCAGCCCACGCTCCTCGGGCACCAGGACCCACGGGTGTACGGACACAGCCGGCTCCACCGCGACCGCCCGTACGCCTTCGGCACCGGTCCACGCGATCGTGAACCCGCCCAGCAGGCACGGGGCGACGTTGTCCGGATGCCCCTCGATGCGGGCCGCCAGGCGCAGCACCGCCGCGTCGTCCAGCGCCTCCAACCCGTCGTCCACGAGCGCCCGGGCGGCCAGGATCCCGGCCACGATCGCGGCGGACGAGGAACCCAGTCCCCGGGCCTGCGGGATCCGGTTGTGGCAGCCCAGCTCGAGCCCGCGCGGGCGGGCGCCCAGCGCGTCGAATGCCTCGTACGCGGCCCGGGCCACCAGGTGCGATCCGTCGCCGGGAAGCTCGCCGGCGCCCTCCCCGGTCACGGTGACCCGTACCCCGCCGCCGGACACCCGGGCCACCACCTCGTCGTGCAACGCCAGCGCGAGCCCGAGGCAGTCGTACCCCGGACCCAGGTTCGCGCTGGTGGCCGGTGCCCGTACCCGGACCGGCGCAGCGACAAAGCGGACCCCCATCCTGCGATGCTATGTGACCGGGGTTCCTTCGACCGGCGCGGGCGCCGGCCGGCGGGTGGTGGCGATCCGCCAACCGATCGCGTACAGCAGCGTGGTCGCACCGCATCCGGCGATCAGCAGCCGGAAGCTCACCGTGTCGACCAGCCCGCCGACGATCAGCTGGCTGGCCGAGATGGCCAGCGTGGCGACCATGATGTCGGTGGCGAACACCCGCCCGCGCAACCCGTCGGGCACCTCGGCCTGCAGCGCGTAGTTGGACATCGTCCAGTTGCCGCCCCCGGCCACGTGGGCGAACACGACCAGGACGAGCACCAGCGGGAACCAGCGGACCGTCGAGATACCCAGGTACGCCACGCCGTAGGTGGCCATCGAGATCGCCAGGCCGGGCATCAGCCAGCCGCGGTGCAGGAGAACCCGGCGGAACAGCAGCGGTCCGAGCAGCGCGCCGAGTCCTCGTACCGCAAAAAGCAAGCCGGTGCCCAACGGACCGGCGCCGTACGCGATCGCCAGGACCGGATAGATCACCAGTACCCCGTTGCCCAGGCCCGCCGCGGACTTCACGGTGACCAGCGCGAGCACCCGTGGCCGGTGGCGGATGTAGCGCATGCCCTCGCGGATCGCGGTCCAGGTGCGCGCGGCCACGATCCCGTTGCGGTCCGTCTGCAGTGGACGGTCGATCCGCCAGGCCAAGCCCGCGGCGACCAGCAGCGCCGCGCCGGTGAGATAGAACGACGTGTACGGGTTGAAGGCGGCGCTGAGCACCCCGCCGATCGACGCGCCGACGACCGCCATCGTGCCCCACGCGGAGCCGGTGATCGCGTTGGCCGCGGCCAGGTCCTCGGCTGCGACGAGGTTCGGCAGCGCGGCCGACGCCGCTGGCGTGTAGAACGCCTTCGCCACCGCGAACATGGCGATCGCGACCGGTGCCAGCCACGCGGTCCCGGCCGACCGCACCCCGAAGAGCAGCAGTACGGTGGCGAACGCGGCCAGGTTCGCGGTCATCATGATCTTCTTGCGGTCCACCCGGTCCGCGACCGGCCCGGTGAACGGCAGCATCAACGCGTTGATCCCGGTGTCCGCGGCGAGTACGAGCCCGCCGAACAGGCCGCCGCCGGTCAGGTCGTGCAGCAGCACCAGCAACGGGACCAGCACGAACCAGTCGCCGCCGAAGACCATCAGTTCGGCGATGAACAGCCGCCGGAAGTCGGGATAACGGGTAAGGACCGAGAGGGTGGCCGGCACGTACGACAGGCTAGCGCCCGCGGTCTCCGCCCGCTTCCGCGATCTTGGATGGTTGCTGCCTCTATAGGGCCAGCAACCATCCAAGATCGCTTAGGTAACCGGGGTCCAGCGGCCTTCGATCTCGGCCGGCTTGGGCGGTGGCCCGGGCAGCCGGGCCACATTTGTCTGGTGCAGACCGTCCAGGATCAGGGCCAGATAACGGTGTCGCAACTGGACGGTGCGCCGCTCATCGCCCACCTGAGTGGCCGCCAGCTGTTCGAAGAGCAGCGCCAGGTCGGTGATCTCGACTTCGGCCCGTACCACGCCGGCCGCCTTGGCCCGGGCGAGGATCTTCCGGTTGAGCACGTCAGCCCGGGTCGCGTCGCGGTAGAGGTCCTCGGTCGGGGTGAACGTACCGGCCAGGTTCAGCGTCAGCGAGTGGGTGTCCGCGTCCACCACGCGGCGCATGAACCCGGCGAACGCGGTCCACGGGTCGCTCTGGTCGGCCAGCGCGGCCTCCGCGTCGGCGATGTAGCGCCGCAGGCCGTCCGCGCAGAGCTTGCGGAGCAGGTCCTCCTTGCTTGCGTACCGCCGGTAGAGCGCGCTGATGCCCACCCCGGCCCGATCGGCGACCGCCGCGATCGGCGCACCCGGGTCGGCGACAAACACCGCCCGCGCCGCGGCGAGGATCGCCTCGTCGTTGCGCGCGGCCTGAGCGCGCCGCCCGCTCATCGGTAGGGTCATGCCCTCCAGCATACCAGTGGAACGAACCGCTCCGTTCTACGCTGCTCTGCCCCGGTGATCAAGACGTTGGGACGTGAGGCGACGCCGCTGCGGTCCCAAACCCCTTGATCAACCGTGCCTGTGGGGTCACGCCAGGTCGAGGGCGCGGGCGGCGGCCAGGGGGTCGGCCGCGATCGTGGTCGGCGCGGGCGCGGTCGAGATGGCCCACTCCGGATCCTTCAGGCCGTGCCCGGTCACCGTACAGACCACTGTGGACCCACGCGGGACGGCGCCCGCCTCCACCGCCTGCAGCAGCCCGGCTACGCTGGCCGCGCTGGCCAGCTCGACGAACACGCCGACGCTACGAGCCAGCAAGCGGTACGCGGCGAGGATGTCCCGATCGGTGACCGCGGTGATCGACCCGCCGGACTCGTCCCGCGCGTCCAGGGCCTTCGCCCACGACGCCGGGTTGCCGATCCGGATCGCGGTCGCGATCGTGGACGGCTCGGCCACCACCTGCCCGGTGACGATCGGCGCCGCGCCGGACGCCTGGAAGCCGAGCATCCGCGGCAGCCGCGAGGCGTTGCCGGCCGCCAGGTCCTCGCGGTAGCCCATCCAGTACGCGGTGATGTTGCCCGCGTTGCCGACCGGCAGGCAGTGGAACTCGGGCGCGTCGCCGAGCGCCTCGACAATCTCGAAGGCCGCGGTCTTCTGCCCGTGCAGGCGATCCGGGTTCACCGAGTTCACCAGCGCGACCGGGTAGTCCAGCGCCAGCTTGCTCGCCAGCGCCAGGCAGTCGTCGAAGTTACCGTCCACTTGCAACAGTCGGGCCCCGTGCACGAGCGCCTGCGCGAGCTTGCCCAGGGCAATTTTGCCCGAGGGTACGAGCACCGCACAGGTGATACCGGCGCGTGCCGCGTACGCCGCCGCGGATGCCGAGGTGTTCCCGGTCGACGCACAGATGATGGCCTTGGCGCCCTGCTCCATCGCGCGGGACACGGCAACCGTCATCCCGCGGTCCTTGAAGGAGCCGGTGGGGTTCGCGCCCTCGACCTTCAACCACACGTCGCAACCGGTCCGGGTGGCCAGCAGCGGCGCCGGGACCAGCGGGGTGTCGCCCTCGTGCAGGGTCACCACCGGGGTGGCGTCGGTGACCGGCAGCCGGTCCCGGTACGCCTCGATCAGCCCTCGCCACACCGCGTTCACTCCCCCTCGACCCGGAGCACGCTCGCGATCGACCGAACGATATCCAGGCCGCGCAGTTCCGCGACGGTGGCGGACAGGGCGGCGTCCGGCGCCCGGTGCGTGACGATCACCAGGATCGCGTCGTCGCCGTGGCCGGCCTGGCGTACCGTCGCGATGGACACGTCGTGGCGGGCGAAGACGCCGGCCACCGCGGCCAGCACACCGGCCCGGTCGGCCACGTCGAGGGATACGTGGTACCGCGTCACCACCTCGCCCATCGAGCGGATCCGCAGGTCGGCGTAGTTCGACTCGGAGGGCGCCCGCACCCCGGCCAGCCGGTTCCGGGCGACCGCCACGATGTCGCCGACCACGGCGCTCGCGGTCGGGGCGCCGCCCGCCCCGCGGCCGTAGAACATGAGCTGCCCGGCCGCCTCGGCCTCCACGAATACCGCGTTGAACGCGTCGTTCACCGAGGCCAGCGGATGCGACCGGGGAATCATCGCCGGGTGCACCCGGACCGACACCGCACCGTCCACAGAGGACGCGATGCAGAGCAGCTTGATGACGTGGCCCATCTCCTGGGCCGAGGCCACGTCGCCGGCGGTCACCTCG
>DASRRF010000257.1:0-1612 GCA_035695905.1 Micromonosporaceae bacterium
GCCCAGTGCTCGCTGACCAGCGGCACCAGCCCGGCCGGCGCCGCCCAGGAGTCGACGTCGGCGAATGTCCCGTCGGCGAACGCGAGCCGGTCCGGCTGCGCCGCGAGCAGGTGCCGCGGGCAGTCCGCGCCGGTGAGCACCACGGTCACCGCGCCCGGGTGCAGCTCGTCATCCCGCCAGCCGGTCAGCATCCATGCGTACTCCCGGAGTTGGGTTTCCAGCACCTGATAGCCGCGCGCGGCCCGGGCCGGGTCGTCGGCCGGCAGCTCGACGAGCAGCCAGAGCGGCTCCTCATGCCCCGGGTACACCCTCCCCGCACCGGCCGTGACCCGGGCCGCCAGCGGGCGCAGGATCAGGTCGCGCAGGGTCCGGTCGCCGTCCCGCTCCAGGCGCAGATCGCCGTCCGGGCCGAGGTAGGTGGTCACCCCCAGGCTGGCAAAGCCGCGGCGCAGTGCCGCCGCAAGCGGGTCGCGGCGGTGCGGGTCGTGCTCCGCATGGCTGCCTCGGGTGTACGGAGGTGAGCGGCGCAACCACGCGGTGCCGGCGGCGGCCGCCCCACCGGCCACGGCGAGGCCGGCCAGCCCCCCGCTCACGATCGCCACGCTGCTCGCCATCACCGCGAAATGGTACGGATCTCACAGGTTGCCCGAGTCACATTCGGCGTGCATGGGCGCCCCGCGTGGCGGAAGATGCTGGCCATGGACGGGGTCGACGGGTTCGAGGCGCACCGATCCCACCTGCTGGCGGTCGCCTACCGGATGCTCGGCAGCCGGGCCGATGCCGAAGACGCCGTTCAGGAGGCCTGGCTGCGGTACGCCGGAACCGACCCGGCCACGATCCGCGACCTGCGCGGCTGGCTCACCACCACAACCGCGCGAATCTGCCTGGACGTGCTGCGCTCGGCCCGGGTGCGCCGCGAGGCGTACGTCGGGCCGTGGCTGCCCGAGCCACTGGTGAACCGGCTGCCCGGTCCGGGTGGGCTGGCCTCGTTCGCCCCGGACCCCGCGGACCGGGCGGCCCGTACGGACGAGGTCAGCTACGCGCTGCTGGTGGTGATGGAGCGGCTCGCCCCGGAACAGCGAGTCGCGTTCGTGCTGCACGACGTGTTCGCGGTGCCGTTCGAGCAGATCGCCGCCGTGCTGGGTACGTCCGCGGCGGCCGCGCGGCAGCTCGCTTCGCGAGCCCGCCGCGCGGTCACCGCCGACGGCGTACCCCGGCACCGGGCGGATCGGGCCGAGCAGCGCCGGGTGGTCGCCGCCTTCATCGCCGCGGCCGAGTCCGGAGACCTGAACGGGCTGGTCGAGGTGCTCGCGCCGGACGTGATCGCGATCGGCGACGGCGGCGGGGTCGCCCCGGCCGGGCGTCACCCGGTGTACGGCGGCGTGCAGGTGGCCCGGTTCATGGTCGGGCTGTTCCGCCGCGGGACCGCCGAGGCGACCACCTTGGTGATCGAGCCGGTACTGCTCAACGGAGACCTGGGCCTGCTCGGCGAGATGACCTGGCCGGATGGCGAACGGAACCGGGTGGCGATGAGCTTCGCGATCGCCGGCGGCCGGATCACCGGCATCTTCAACCAGCTGAACCCGGCCAAGCTCGGCGCAGTACCGGCGCC
>DASRRF010000258.1:0-4814 GCA_035695905.1 Micromonosporaceae bacterium
CCACGAACGCCCGCGGAATCTCCACGACGTACGAATACGACTCGCTCGACCGGCTGGTCCGGCAGGTCGAGCCGGTCGACGCCACGAAGAGCATCGCGACCACCTCCGGGTACGACGGAGCCGGCCATCGCACCCGGTTCACCGATGGACGCGGCAATGCGACCGTCTACACATACAACAGCCTCGGGTTGCCCGAGTCGATAGTCGTTCCGTCCACCGCGGCGCAGCCCAACGCGGCCGACCGTACCTGGACCGCCGGCTATGACGCGGCCGGACTCGCGGTCAAGCTGACCGCGCCCGGCGGTGTGGCTCGCCAGCGCACGTTCGACGCCGCCGGCCGGCTGACCATCGAGTCCGGCTCCGGTGCCGAGGCCAGCACCGTCGAGCGCCGGCTCGGCTATGACCCGGCGGGCCGGCTGACGTCGGTGAGCTCGCCCGGCGGGACAAACACGTACGGCTACGACGACCGCGGTGGCCTGCTGAGCGCGACCGGCCCGTCGGGCAACGCGACGTTCGCCTACGACGCCGACGGCCTGCCGGTCACCCGCACCGACCCGGCCGGCACCTCCCGGTACACGTACGACCGGGGCCGGCTCGCCACGCAGGCGGACGGCATCACCGGGACCACCCAGCGGCTCGGGTACGACGCTGCGGGCCAACTGAAAACCGTCGACTACGGCTCGGGCCGGATCCGCACCTACGGATACGACGATTTCGGCCGGCTCACCTCGGACACGTTGCGCAACAACGCCGGTGCCGCCGTCGCGTCCATTGGGTACGGCTTCGACGTTGACAACAGGATGGTCAGCAAAGCCACCACCGGCACGGCCGGGGCGGCCAGCAACACCTACGGGTACGACGACACCGGCCGGCTCACCTCGTGGACGGTCGGCGCCACCACGACCACCTACGGGTGGGACGACTCCGGCAACCGGATCCGCAACGGCAGCGAGACCGCCTCGTACGACGCGCGGGACCGGTTGCTCGCCGACAGCGACGTCACCTACACCTACACCGCCCGCGGCACGCTCGCGGCCAAGACCAGCTCCGGCCTGACCGACCGGTTCTCGTTCGACGCGTTCGACCGGTTGGTCAGCGGGGATGGCCAGACGTACGCGTACGACGGCGAGAACCGGCTGGTGAACCGCAACGGTACGGCGTTCGGCTACGCCGGCTTCGGCGCCGACGTGGTCTCCGACGGCGGGCAGAAGTTCGCCCGCGGGGCCACCGGCGATCTGCTCGCGATCGCCGAGGGGACCCAGCAGCGGCTGGTCATGTCGGACGCGCACGAGGACGTGGTGGCTGGGTTCAGCCCGGGCAACACCACACTGACCACAGTGGACGATTCGCGCGCGTACAGCCCGTTCGGCGAGGTGCTTGCCGAGCAGGGAGCGGTCGGAGCGGATGTCGGCTTCCAGGGTGACTACACCGACCCGGGTACCGGCCAGGTGGACATGGGCGCCCGGTGGTACACACCGGAGACCGGCTCGTTCGCCTCGCGGGACTCGGTCACGTACGGGAACGGACCGTCCGCGTTCGCCAACCCGTACGGCTACGGCGCGGGCGACCCGCTGGCGTACAACGACCCGGACGGTCACTGGCCGAGCTGCGGGGTCTGCCACCGGGTGGCGCACGCGGTCAGCCACACGGTGCACCGCGCCGCGCATGCGGTCAGCCACGCGGCACACAGTGCCTGGCACGGGATCCGGTCGGCCGCGTCATCGGTCTGGCACGGCATCTCGTGGGCCGCCGGGAGGGCGTGGTCCGGCATCCGTACCGCGGTTCACTTCGTTGCCAGCGCGGCGCGCGGTATCTACCACGCCGCCCGCAGCGCGGTGAGCTGGGTGGCCGACAAGGTGAGCGCGGGCGTGCACTGGGTCGCCGAACGGGCGTCCGCGGTGGTCCGGGCCGGGACGAACTGGGTTCGGGACCGGGCGGAGTCCATCCGCCGGGCCGCGGTGGCCGCCGCGCACCGGGTGACCGAGGTGGCGCATCAGGCGGTGACCTGGGCGGTCCAGCACAACCCGCTGCCCGCGATCGCGGCCGCGCTCAAGCCGGTTTACTCGGCGATGAAGACCGTGGTATCGGCGGCGGCGCACCTGCCGGCGGCGGTCGTGTCCACCGTGCGCGACGTGGTGCACGACGCGACCAAGGCCGTACAGGTGGTCTACCAGAAGGCGGTTGAGGCCGCCGGGACCGTGGTGGAGGCGGTCTCCACCGCCGCGCAGGCGGTCTCCGAGTTCGCTCAGGCCGCATTCCCGATGGTGGCCGGCATCGCGGCCGGCGCGCTGACCACGCTCGGCTGCCTCGCCGCGACCGGTGGCGGCGGCTCGGCGGCCTGTGTGGTGGCCGGGTTCGCCGTCGGTAGCGCGGTGACCAGCGCGCTGAGCTGCCCGCCCGGCCGGTCGATCGCCGGTTGTGCGGCGCGCGGTGCGGTGGCCGGCGCGGTCGGCGGCGCGGTCTTCGTGGCTACCGGCGGCACCGGTGGCGGGATGGCCGCCGCGATCATCTCCGGCGGCGCGTCGACGGCCGCGTCCACCGCGACCGAGGAGTACCTGACCACCGGTCATGTCAACGCCGGCAACGTGGCCCGGTCGGCGGTGACCGGTGCCGCGATGGGCGGCATCACCCACGGGCTGACCCGGGCCTACTCCGGCGCCCGCGCCGGATCGCCGTCGGCACCGGCCGGCGAGCCGGTGGTCCCGGCCGGGGAAGGCGGGGGAGTGCCCGCCGACATGCCGCGAGTCGTCGTCGACCAGGACGGGGCGGGCGGGATCTCGAGCGGCTTCGACGACGGGTTCTATGACCCGAGCGGCTGGGAGGCGAGCACGGAGCAGCCACGGCGGCTGTCGGAGCTCCCGGAGGCCAACCCACCGCTTGGCCAGACGAACCTGCCGCGGTGGAAGCAGGTCCTCGCCTTCGGTGCCCGGGCCGGGGCCTGGGTCCTCAAGTGGAACATCGATCACCAACCCACTACGGAGAAATAATGAAGCTGCGACTGCTCGCTATCCCGGTTGTTCTGATCGCGAGCCTGCTGCCCGGCATCGCGGGCGCGGCGGTGAGCGACCCGATCGACCCCGCCGCAACGACCGCGGTGGCCTCCTGGGGCACGAACCGGCTCGACCTGTTCGCCAAGGGCACCGACGGCACCCTCAAACACAAGTTCTACAATGGACGGTGGTCCGCCTGGGAGAGCCTTGGCGGCGCGATAACCTCCGGCCCCGCGGCGGTCTCCTGGGGTCCCGGGCGGCTCGACGTGTTCGCCCGCGGCACCGACGGATCCGTGCAGCACAAGGCGTACTCGAACGGTACGTGGTCGGCGTGGGGGAACCTCGGCGGCGTCGCGGTCGGTGAGCCGGCGGTGGCCTCGTGGGCGTCGGGCCGGTTGGACGTTTTCGTCCGCGGCGGCACCAACGCGCTCTACCACAAGTTCTACAGCAACGGTTGGTCGGCGAGCTGGGAGAACCTCGGTGGAGTGCTGACCTCGCCGCCCACCGCGGCATCGTGGGCGTCCGGCCGGCTGGACGTCTTCGCCCGCGGCGGCAGCAACGCGCTCTACCACAAGTGGTACGCCTGTTGCGGCAACGGATGGGCGGCCTGGGAGAACCTGGGCGGCGCGCTCACCTCCGGGCCGGCGGTCTTCTCCTGGCAGTCGGGGCACCTCGACGTCTACGCCAGGGTGGCCAACAACGCGGTCTCTCACAAGTGGTACACCGGCGGCTGGTCCGGCTGGACCAACCTGGGCGGCACGATGGCTACCGCGCCGGCGGTGACCCATTGGGGTACCAGCCGGGTCGACCTGTTCGCCCGCGCGACCGACGGCACGTTGCAGCACAACATCTACTCCGGCGGCTGGGGCGGCTGGCGGACCGAGGTTGACGCCACGCCGACCAGGCCCGTGCAGTCGTACTCGCGAACGGTCGCGATGCAGGCGTCGCCGTCGTCGGGCGCGCTGGTCGGCCCACTTGAGTACGCCTATGTGGACAACATCGGCCGGATCGTCTCCGGGCACCAGCCGGATCCGGCCAACGCCTTCTCCGTACAGTGGACGGTGATTTCCGGCAATGAGGCGTTCTCCGGCGAGCCGGGGTTGCTCGAACAACCCGACGGCCGGCTTCAAGTCAGTGCGCTGCATACGTCCGGTGACATCTGGGCACGAGCGCAGACCACGAAGGGTGCCGCCACCTGGACCGGCTGGATCGACCAGGGCGGCACGATGAGTTCCCCGGTCACTGTTGCCCGGCAGACCGACGGCAGCGTCGTGCTGCTCGCCACCGACTCGACCGGCGGGCTGTGGTACGTACCGCAGTCCAATGTGGCCGGTCCGTACGGCACCTGGCGCAGCCTGGGCCTGACGGGCCTGGTGGGCGCCCCCACCGCGATCACCGGGCGGGACGGTGTGCAGATCTTCGGTGTGGACACCACCGGCGCGGTACGCACCGCGACAGTCTTCCCGTCCGGTGCGTTCACCAGCTGGGTGAGCCTCGGCGGCGCCGGGTTCGCCGGAACGCCGGCGGTGGTGATGTACCCCGGCTACCGGATGCGGGTGTTCGTCCGGGCGGCCGACGGCACGATCGTGACCAAAGCTCAGGACGCCGCCCTGGCATGGGAGGCCGGCTGGTCCACTGTGGGCACCCAGGTCGTGGCGGGCTCACCGGCCGCCGTGCTCAGCCCGCAGAGCGGGCGGACCGAGGTCGTCGTACGCGGAGCCGCGGGCGACATCGTCAGCACCGGCGAGACCGCGCAGGGCTCGGGTCTCTGGCGGGACTGGGTACCCGTGCTGCAGGGTGGTGACGTGGCGGCGACCGATCCGA
>DASRRF010000259.1:0-8424 GCA_035695905.1 Micromonosporaceae bacterium
ACCTGCGCGAGGACGACGCCGAACTGGCCAGGAGCAAGCTGAAGGACATCAACAAGGACTCGATGTACAGCAGCTATGTGGCGTACTCGAAGATCTGTACCCACCTGGGCTGTCCGGCCAGCCTCTACGAGCAGCAGACGAACCGGCTGTTGTGCCCGTGCCACCAGTCCCAGTTCTTGATCCTGGACAACGCCCGGCCGATCTTCGGACCGGCCGGCCGGTGCTTGCCGATGCTGCCGATTACAGTCGATGACGAGGGCTTCTTTGTCGCGACGAGCGATTACAAGGTGCCGATCGGCCCGGCGTTCTGGGAGAGGTCGTGAGCCATGAAGCGACGCAAGTTTGATCTGCGGGCGCTGCCGGAGAAGACCCTGGTCGAGACGGATGACCGGCTGCACGCGGCGAGCCCGCTGCGCAAGCTGATGAACAAGGTCTTCCCGGACCACTGGTCGTTCCTGCTCGGCGAGATAGCGCTCTGGTCCTTCGTGGTCCTGCTGCTGACCGGCGTCTTCCTGACCCTGTTCTACGACCCGTCGATGGAGGACGTGGTCTACGACGGCAGCTACGCCCCGCTGCGCGGGGTCACCATGTCGCGGGCGTACGAGTCGAGCCTGCAGATTTCGTTTGATGTCCGCGGTGGCCTGATCATGCGGCAGATGCACCACTGGGCCGCCCTGGTCTTCATGGCCGGGATCGTGCTGCACATGTTCCGGACGTTCTTCACCGGCGCCTTCCGCAAGCCGCGTGAGCTCAACTGGATCATCGGCGTACTGCTGTTCTGGATCGGCATGGTCGAGGGCCTGTTCGGCTACTCGCTGCCGGACGACGCGCTGTCCGGCACCGGGCTGCGGGTGATGAACGCGATCGTGATGTCGGTCCCGGTGGCCGGCAGTTGGGCGGCGTTCGCCGGGTTCGGCGGCGAGTACCCGGGCACGATGATCATTCCGCGCTTCTATACGCTGCACATCCTGCTCATCCCGGCCATCCTGGTCGGCCTGATCACCCTGCACCTGGTCCTGCTGTTGCTGCAGAAGCACACCCAGTGGCCGGGGCCCGGGCGGACCAACCACAACGTGGTCGGCGAGCGGATGGTCCCGCGGTACGCGCTGAAGATGGGCGGCTACTTCACCCTGGTGTTCGCCACGATCGCGCTGATGAGCGGGCTGCTCCAGATCAACCCGATCTGGTTGTTCGGGCCGTACAAGGCCGCGGTCGTCTCGGCGGCCAGCCAACCCGACTGGTACGTGATGTTCCTGGACGGGTCCGCGCGGCTCTTCCCGGCCTGGGACATCCACGCCTTCGGGTACACGATCCCCGGTATCTTCTGGCCGGCCGTCGTGTTGCCCGGGTTCCTCACCATGCTGCCGATGGTCTATCCGTTCATCGAGACCCGGTTCACCAAGGACAAACAGACCCACCACCTGCTCCAGCGGCCGCGCGACGTACCCAACCGGACCGGGCTGGGCATGATGGCGATCGCGTTCTACGTGGTCCTGCTGCTCTCCGGCGGCAACGACGTGATCGCCGACAAGTTCCACATCTCGTTGAACGCGACCACCTGGGCCGGCCGGATCGGCCTGCTGCTCCTGCCGCCCCTGGCGTACTGGGTTTCCTACCGGATCTGCCTCGGGCTGCAGCAGCACGACCGGCAGGTGCTCGTGCACGGGGTGGAAACCGGGATCATCCGCCGCATGCCGGATGGGCGGTTCGTCGAGGTACACCAACCGCTCGGGCCGACCGACGATCACGGGCATGGCGAGCTGGACTACGCCGGTTGGGCGGTACCCAAGAAGATGAACCGGGTCGGTGCGCTGGTACCGACCGTGCGGGGCTTCTTCCGGCCGGTCGAGCGCCCGGCCCGGATTCCGGTCTCCCCGGCGCCCCATCAGGAGCTGGAAGACGCCGGCGCCGGAGCCGGCCGATCAGGCACCGCCGGCGCCGGAGCCGGCCGATCGGGCACCGCCGGCGACCGGCGTTAACCCTGCGCGAAGAGTGCGATCCGGCGGGCCAGTGGTCCGCCGGATCGAGCCCATGTGAAGTGGTCGAGTGGGCCGCCGGCCTCCGCCAGCGTGTAGTGCTCGCGGGTCACCGGGGCCGCGGTCAGCTTCGCGCAGAGCAGGTCGGTCGTTGCCGGCGGCGTGTACTGGTCGTGCTCGACGCTGACCGCGAGTACGGGTACGTCGATCCTGGCCAGCGCGGCCTCCGGATCGTGGCCCGCGCCGTGCCTCGCGCCGCCGCTGTTGAGTGACGGGAACCGACCGTTGCGGGCCGTGTACGCCCAGTCGCGCATGACGCCGCGCGCCTGCCGGCCGCCGAACCCCCAGCCCGGCCAGACCCCGAGCACCGCGGAGATCACGCCGATGCCCTGGGTGAAGGCGAACACCGAGGCCCGCCGGTTACCCTGGTAGCCCCGCCAGTACGGTAGACCGACCGCCACGAACACCAGACCGTCCACAGTGGACTCCGGCGTCAGGGCCAGGTGCAGAGCGCAGGCCTGGCCGCCGAGCGAGTGCCCGATCAGCACGGTACGGCGCCCGGCCCGGCGGTCCTTGAGCGCGTCGAGGACCGCGCCGACATCGCCGGCCAGGTCCGCGTACCCGTACCGGGAGGCCCGGCTGGGCTTTGGGGTACTCGCACCGGTGCCGCGCAGATCCGTCACCACCGGCCACACCCCCGGCGGCCAGCAGCGCCTCGGCGAACGGCCGGTAGTACCGGGCCGGGGTACCCATCGCGGGGAAGAGCACGGCCAGCGGCGCGGCGTCACCCGGTGCGGGGTAGACGTGCAGACCCAGCCGATCGGTGCCCCGGATCAGGTAGTTCTGCACGTAGTTGGTCATGACGACGAGGGTAACCGCAGGGGGCCGGTACCCGACCTCTGGCTGTCGTCCGGTGCCAGGTTCCGGTTAGGGTGCCGAACGTGAAACCGTCCGACATATCCCGGGTACGGGTTCCCGGCGCGCCCACCCTGAGCCCCGACGGCACCACCGCGGTGCTCGCCGTGCAGCAGATCGACCTCGACGAGGACGACTACCGTAGCCAGCTCTGGCTGGTACCGACCGACGGGTTGACGCCCGCGCGGCAGCTCACCCACGGCTGGAAGGACGCTACGCCGGTCTACTCGCCGGACGGGCGGTGGCTGGCCTTCGTGCGGGCGGCACGCGGCGCGGACGGCAAGGTCGACAAGCCGCAGCTGTACGTCATGCCGACGGCCGGCGGCGAGGCGCGGCGGATCACCGACCATCCACTCGGTGCCGGTGGGCCGGTGTGGAGTCCGGACTCGACCCGGCTGGCCTACACCGCCCGGGTACCCGAGACGCGGCGGTACGGCACCGACGAGAAGGTGACGCCGGAGAAGGAGCCGCCCCGGCGGATCACCACGTTCGCCTACCGGCTGGACGATCTCGGGTTCATCAACGACCGCCGGATGCACGTGTTCGTCGTCGACGCGCACGCCGCGGACGCCGTACCGGCCCAGCTCACCGATGGCGACTACGACCACGCGGAGCTGGACTGGAGCCCGGCCGGCGACCTGCTCGCGTTCACCAGCGCCCGGCACGAGGCCCGCGGCGACGACCTGCGCGCCGACCTGTGCGTCTGCGCGCCGGACGGATCGGGCCTGCGTACCCTCACCGGAGCCGGGATGCGCGCCGGCCAGCCGCGGTTCACCCCGGACGGGCGGACGATCTGCTTCATCGCCGGGCCGCTGACCAACAACGACCGGGCCGGGGTGTGCCGCAACGAGGGGCTGTGGTCCGTACCCGCGGACGGGTCGGCACCCGCCCGCCAGCTCACCGACCAGGAGACCTACAACCTCGCGGCGCCGTTCGGCATGCACGTACCGACCGCGGACGGCGTGCTCTTCCTCAACGAGCACCGGGGCGGCGTACAGCTGCTGCGGGTGCCGTACGACGGGTCCGCGCCGAGCCTGCTCGTCGGCGGCGAGCGGCAGGTTACCGCGGTGGCCACGGCGAACGGGACGATCGCCGTGACGCTGGTTGACCCGTACACCTGGGGCGAGCTGGCGGTGCTCGGAGCGGATGCCGCGCCGCAGACCCTGACCGGCTGGAACGCCGCGTTCGGACCGTCCCGCCCGCAGGCGGAGCTGACCGCGACCGCACCGGACGGGTACCCGGTGCACGGCTGGGTGGTCCGGCCGGAGGGCGCCGGCCCGCACCCGGTGCTGCTGATGATCCACGGTGGGCCGTTCACGCAGTACGGCTGGCGGCTGTTCGACGAGGCGCAGGTGTACGCGTCGGCCGGCTACGCGGTGGTGATGGGCAACCCACGGGGCTCGTCCGGGTACGGAGAGGCGCACGGGCGGGCGGTCATCGGCAATGTCGGCGAGGCCTCGGCGGCGGACCTGCTGGCTCTGCTCGACGCCGCGCTGGCCGTCGACCCGTCGCTGGACGGCGCCCGGGTGGGCGTACTCGGTGGGTCGCACGGTGGTTTCATGACCACCTGGCTGGCCGGCCGGTACGGGGACCGGTTCCGCGCGGCGATTTCCGAACGGGCGGTCAACGCGATCGACAGCTTCACCGGCTCGTCGGATATCGGCTGGTTCTTCGCCGATGACCTGTACGGCGCCGATCTCGACCAGCAGGCGAAGCAGAGCCCGTTGACGCATGCCGACGCGATTGCCATCCCGATGCTCATCATCCATTCGGAGCACGACTGGCGTTGCCCGATCGAGCAGGCGCAGCGGCTCTTCGTCACGTTGAAGCGTCGCGGCGTACCGGTCGAACTCCTGCTCTTCCCCGGCGAGGGGCACGAACTGTCCCGGTCCGGGCTACCGTCACATCGGATCGCGCGGTTCGAGGCCATCCTCGACTGGTGGGGCCGCCACGTATGAGCGGCGTAGCCTCGGCTCAGTCGGCTTCGGTGAAGCCGATCGAGAACGCCTCCTCCAGATCGTGCTGGGAGTACGACCGGAAGGCGATGTGCGTCTCGGTGTTGAGTACGCCGGGCGCCTTCGAGATGCCACCGGCGATCACATCGGCGATCTGGTCGAACTCGCGGACCCGTACCATCGCGATCAGGTCGACGTGGCCCGCCACGGAGTAGACCTCGCTGACCCCGGGCAGGTTCGCCAACGCCTCGGCGACCTCGGGGATCGAGTCGGTGGCACAGTCAATGAGCACGATCGCGCTGATCACCGGTGGGCTCCTCGTCTGGCGAGCGGGGCGGTCTCACGGACACCCTAGCGCTATCGCCGGCGGCCATGGTCACCTCGGGCCCACCGGGCTCGTCCGGCCCGCTGGTCATCG
The DNA here is from genome assembly GCA_035695905.1 of Micromonosporaceae bacterium. Lineage (GTDB taxonomy): Bacteria > Actinomycetota > Actinomycetes > Mycobacteriales > Micromonosporaceae > EFPC-2. The sequence continues at coordinate 5,265 of DASRRF010000259.1, forward strand.
CCGTCGTACTCGTCGCGGCCGTGCTGCACGCCGGCTGGAACGCCATCGCCAAAGGGGTTTCCGATCGGGTCGGGCTCTTCGCCGGGATGGGCGTGGTGGATGTCTGCGTTGCCGCGGTGCTGCTCTGGTGGGTCGCTGCGCCGGTCGCCGCGGCGTGGCCCTGGCTCGTCGCGTCGGTCGTGTTGCACGGTGCGTACAACGCCGGCCTGCTCATCGCGTACCGGGTCGGCGACTTCAACCTGACCTACCCGCTGGCCCGCGGCGTGGGGCCGCTGGTGGTCGCCGTGGTCGCCGCGGCCTTCATCGGCGAACCGCTGGCGCCGCTGCCGGCGATCGGGGTGGTGCTGATCGCGGGCGCCATCGGGGTACTCGGGCTGACCCCGTGGCGGCGGATCCGGGCGAACCGGTCGGCGCTGGTGGCCGCCGTACTGACCGGGTTGGCGATCGCCGGGTACACCCTGCTGGACGGGATCGGGGTACGGCGCAGCGGAAGCGCTGCAGGGTACGCGCTCTGGTTGATGGCGCTGCAGGGCGGTTCGACGTTGGTAGTGATCCTCTTGCTGCGGCGTCGCCGCCCGGCGGAGGAGCGCTCCGCCATTCGCTGGCGCATCGCGGCCCTCGCCGGGGTGATGTCGATGCTGGCGTACGGGCTCGTGCTGTGGGCGCAGACCCGCGGTGCGCTGGCCGCCGTGGCCGCGCTGCGGGAGAGCAGCGTCGTGGTCGCGGCCGTACTCGGCGTGCTGCTCTTCGGTGAACCGATGGGTCGGGTACGGGTGGCCGCGGCCGTCGCCGTGGCGGCCGGAGTGGTCCTGCTCGCGGTACCTGTCACCATCTAACGTGGATCTTGGAATCCTCGCACCCCTATGCGGGTGCCTGGCTTCCAAGATCGGCGAGGACGGTGAGGTCGCGGCCGACCCGGATCGCGCCGACCAGGTGCTCGCCGGATCCCACATACCCGCCGGGCCAGACCACGCCGCGGGTCACCACCCCGTGAACCACCGCGGCCGCACCCACGACCGCCCGGTCCAGCCGCCCGGTGACCACCGCATCCGGCGCGACGAGGCTGGTGCCACCGGCCGCGTCCAGGTTGGCGGCCAGGTAGCCGGCGGGCGTACCGGTGTCCAGGTAGCCGCCGGGGTACTCGACGACCCGCAGCCGGCCGGCCCGTTCCGCCGGCCGCCAGACCTCGTGCACCAGCTCGGCAGGCTCCGCGGCCAGCGGTGCGACGTACGCCCACGGCAGCACCGACGCCCCGGCGAACCGGTGGTCGCCGAACCGGTACGGATCGTCGGGCTTGGTGGGGATGCCGAGCAGCCGGACGGTGGCCCCGTCCCACCCGTCGAGCAACCCCGGCCCGAACCCCGGCCCGCTGTGGTACGCGTCGGCGTTGACCACGAGTACGGGCCGGCCGGCGATCCAGTCACGCAGCTTGCCCAGCCCGCCGGCGGTACCCAGTGGGTGGTCCGGTTCCACCGACACGTACCCTCGACCGTCCACATGGGACAGTACCTGGCCGGCGAGCCAGTGTGCGTTCACCGCAACCGTTTCCGGCCCGTCCAGGCCGAGCTCGCGCAGCGCCGCGAAGGCCCGGTCCAGCAGCGGTACGTTGCCCACCGGGCAGAGCGCCTTCGGCCGGATCGCGGTCAGCGGGCGTAGCCGGCGGCCCTCCCCGGCGGCCAGCACGACCGCGCACAGGCCGGCGGTCACCCAGCTGCCCCGGATGGCCCACCGTCCGCCTCCGGGCCGAGGCTGTAGTGGGCGAGCAGCCTCGCGGTCGCCAGGGTCAGCTTCGGCAGGTTGTCCACCGGATGCCAGGCGGCCTCGTACACCTCGGCGCCGTCGACCCTGGGCTCGATCGCCCCGGCGGACACCACGGCATCGAAGACCATGTCAACCCAGCGACCGCGGGTATGCACAACCGCGTTCGGCACGGCCGGCGCGATCTCGTGGGCGGCCAGCCGGATGCCGGTCTCCTCGTACAACTCGCGGCGGGCGCCGTCGGCCGGCGGTTCGCCGTACCCGAGCAGACCTCCGGGCAGCGACCACCCGCGACCCGGCGGCTGGCGCAACAACAGCAACCGGCCGGGCGGGTCGCAGTCCGCGTCCCGGAGCAGCGTGACCGCCCCGATCGTGTACGTCGGCGCAGCCAGCCGGACCAGCTGCAGCCGGACCCGCTGCGGCAGCCGGTAGAAGATCGCGTAGCCGAGGGCGGTCGCGCGAGTGCGCAGCGGAGTCGGGCGGCGGGTCACCAGCCCAGGCTACGGGGGTGTGCCGCGGGTCAGCCGTTGACCGGCCCGTGGTCGACGAGCGCGATCAGCTGCTCGACCACCTCCTCGGCCGGGACCGTATGGTCGGCGACGGCGGCGAGCAGGCCTTCCAGATCGGCGTACCCCAGCTCGCTGGCCAGCCGCAGCAGCGGTACGTCGCTGGCCAGGCCGCGGTCACGGCGGCGCAGCGCGAGGCCGATCGCGGCCCGGCCGAGCCGGACCTTCTGGGCGAGGCTACCGGTTTGCAGCACGTTGTCCGGATCGCCGTGCTCGGCGAACCAGCGGGTGATCTGTACCCGGGCGTGCGGTGTCTTCACGAACGAGAGCCAGTCTCGCGACGGTCCGTCCTCCTCGGCGGACATCTCCACCGCGTCCTCGTCGTCGGCGATCCCGGCGATCGTGTCCTGCCTGGTCAGCACGTCCACCACGTCCCCGTCGGCGAGCGGCGAGGAGAGCGGTACCAGCCGGCCGTTGATCAGTGCCGCCACGCACTGGTCGCCGAGCTGGGTATCCAGTACGTACGCGAAGTCGACCGGGGTGGCCTCGGTCGGCAGCAGGACGCGCTGGCCGGTCGGGGTGAACACGGAGATCTCGCCGTCCGCGAGGTCGCTGTGCAGCGCCTCCATGAACTGGGCCGGGTCGGTCGCGCCCCGCTCCCATTCGAGCAGCTGGCGCAGCCACGGCAACTGGTCCGCGTTGCCGGCGTCGCCGCGGCTCGGGTAGCGGAAGCTGGCCACGATCCCGTACTCCGCGTCGCGGTGCATCGCCTGGGTACGGATCAGCACCTCGACGGACCGGTCGGCCGGCCCGATCACGGTCGTGTGCAGCGAGCGGTAGAGGTTGTTCTTCGGCGACGCGATGAAGTCCTTGAACCGGCCCGGCACCGGTCGCCA
>DASRRF010000260.1:0-4818 GCA_035695905.1 Micromonosporaceae bacterium
ACGGGCTTGGCCGGTCGGCTCCGTACCGTACGCGCCCGGGCCGGCCGCACCGGCACCGGTGACCACGGCCAGCAGGACGACGGTCGCGGCGGCGAACACCTTTCGCATGTGGACGGTCATGACTGGTCCGTACCCTTCTTCGCGGCCGCGATCAGGCGTGCCGAGTCGTCCGCTGAGAACGTGCCGCAGGCGTCGGTCGGCGGCGGGCCGTCCGCCGGGCTGTCGACGGCGACCGCCTGCCGGTACAGGCCCCAGTCGTTGCCCTTGCGTACGGCGAGCTTGACGTCGGCGTAGGTGGCTCCGCTGTAGGTGTGGGTGACCCGCGCACCCACGGCGTGCGTCCCGTCGCCGAAGTCCCAGTAGTACTTCAGCCCGTTCGTGCTTCCCGCGGCGTCACGGGAGAAACCGGCGTCGAACGTCACGGTCAGCGTGGTGTCCGGCCTGGCCGGCGTGGTCTCGAAGTACGCGACGGGCTTGTCCGGGTGGGCGATCGCGCCGAGGTAGTTGTTGTCGGCGAGGAGCAGGCTCGTCCACTGCGCGGGCAGTTCCAGCGCCCGCTTCAGCTCCTCGGTCGGCTGCTCCGGCCGCAGCCCGTGCGGAGCGCCGCCGGCGAAGTAGTTCAGGTGCTCGATGGAGTCGGACAGGAAACCGACCGGCTGGTTCTCGTTGACGTTGAACGGGACGCCGCTCGGGTGCGCCCGGGTCAGCGGAGCCACCAGCGTCACGCCGGTGCCGGTCGGCCCGGCCGTACCGACCGATTGGATCTGGCCGTACTCGATGTCGGTGCCGGTACCGATGAAGATTGGCTGCCCGGCAGTGAGGTTCGTGACGGCGGCGACCTTGAGCGTGATGTCGCCCGCCGCGGTGGCGTCCGCGGTGGTGGTGATTCCAGGCTGGGGCGTGGTGTTGCCCAACTGGAACGTCGTCTGGTTGCCCGCGTACCCGATGACCGGCGTCGCCTTGGTGGTTCCGGCGACCGACGGACCGTACGGGTTCTCGTCAGCATTCGAACTCTTCACCCCGGACACGGTGAATCCCGGGATTCCCTTGTCGAAGAAAGCTTGCTCGTCTTCCAGAGCGTCCAGGTCATCGCGTACAGGTGAGAACAGGGCCTGGTCGCTGGCGAGGTATGCCGGCTTGGTCGGTACCACGCCGCTGTACGGGTTCGGCGCCTGACCGGTCTGGTTGTACCGCAACGGGTTCTCCAGCGGCACGGAGAAGTTGTATTTGGCGCCCTGCTGGTCGAAGCCGGCCAGGATCGCGGCTTGCAGGTCGGTACGCAGCTGGCCGATCGCCGGCGAGTTGGCGGCGATGTTCGCGCCCGGCGATCCGGCACCGGTATCCGGATACGCCAGGTTCGGCGCGGTCGGCGTGGCCTTGATGAAGGTGAACCACGGGCCGACACCGCCGCCGGCCACGTTGTTCCAGAAGAACTCGGTGCCGAGGTGGTACGCGGGGTAGTTGATACCGAGCGAGTCCATGTTGGCGAACAGGACGTACTGACCCTGCGGCCCGGACGGGATGAGGCTGTTCGCGTAGTAAGCCGATCCTTCGCGGCCGAACAGACCCGTACCCGTCTTGCCGCGCGACGCGTCGAGGAGCGTGACCTTCAACGTGCGTTTCGGGTACGTGCCGGTGGCGTGGTACCAGTCGAGCAGGGCGTGGTATTCGGCCATCGTCAGGGCGACCCCGGACAGGCCGTCGTACGCGCCCTCGTTACCCAGGTTGCTGCCGGTGATATGCCGGCGGGCCGCGCCGAATCCGGTGGTACCGCTGGTCGTGCCGGAGTCGATCAGCCCGACGATGTCCGTCGGCACCGGGGTCTCGTCCGGATGGGCCGACAGCAACACCCGCTGGCCCGCGCAGGACGCACCGGGGATGGTCACCTCAGCGTCGTTCGAGTCGAAGCGGTAGCCACCGGTCCTACGGAAGTAGTGGTCCGTCACCGTCGCGAAGCCGGCGAGCTGCGTGTTGAGCCGCCGGTCGGTCAGATTGGCCTTCCAGTACGCGACCAGCTCGGTCCAGCCGTTGACGGTCGGCGGCACGTTGAACGGATCGGCGGCGTTTCTCGGGTCGCCGTCCGCGCCCGAGATGCGATAGCTGAAGGACTTCGCCATCGTATAGAACTGGGTGTACAGGTAGTCGGCGTCGATGGTCGGCGCGGTCGCGGCCGGGTCCCACGGCGGGCCGGCCGACGCGGTTCCGCTCGCGGTCAGGCACATCGGCAACGCGGCCGCAACGCAGCCAGCCGCCACCAGCCATCTGCGCGGGCGGGATGTGGAATGTGCATTCATCCTGAGGAGACCTCCTTCGGCGGTCGGTCCACAATGGACCTGGCCAGCCTACCTCAGAACGGCATCCGCAGATAGGGTGCAGTCAATGGCCTGCGCTGAAAAGCTCCGGTGGCGCGGTGAGCGCGCCACCGGAGCACTGCCGCGGGCTCGGATCGCAGCGTCAGGTGCAGGTCCAGCGCATGGGTACGATATTGACTTCCGTAGTGGTCGCCTGTCCGCCGATGGTCCGGCCGTCGTCGCTGATCGTTGCCGCGCTCGTGCCGGCACCCCCCACCTGGCCGGGCAGGATCGGCAGCTTGACGACCGCGTCGCGGTATCCGACCGCGGGGTCGGTCGCGGTCGCGCCGGCGACCCACCCGTGCGCGTTGACCGACCATGACCCGCCATACTGCATCGACTCGTGCGTGATGGTCGCGCCGGTACGCAGATCCCACACGGTCACCGACGCGTATCCAGGCGCGCCCACCGGCAACGGTTGCCCACCGAACACCCAGCCGTTGCGGATGTCGCGCACACCCGGGCGCAGCCCGTCCGGGCTCAGCGACCGGCGCTGCCCGTCCGGCGCCCACACCGTGGCCCCGCCTCCCTCGAGAGCACTGCCGGCGACCGTACCGTCGTCGTCGATCCCACCGCTGAAGTCCCGGCCGACACCGGCCGGGGCGTCCAGCCGGCGTACCTGACCATCGTGCGCCAGTACGACGGGCTCGGCCCGCCCGGTCGGCCAGTCAATCGACAGCACCGCCGGAACCTCGACGGCGAGGATGTCCCCGCGCTCGTTGAGGTCCAACAACTGGTACGAAGCGGTGCTGGTGGCGAGGCGAGCGACCGTGCCGTGCTCGTACCGCCACGGCACGTACCGGCTGCGGGTGCCTACGCTCTCGTCCCCGGTTCCGGCCACAACACCGTGCGAGTTCACCAGGACGTGGCTGCCGAACATGTGCGGGGCGTCGATGACCTTCGGGACGCCGTCGGTCCACAGCACCGGACGCGCCTCGCCGCGCCCGTAGACGTACCCGGCGAGGTAGCGGCCGGTCGGGTCACCGCCGGTCACGATTCCTTCGGTACTGCCGGACGGCAACCGCAGGGCGTGCGCGGTGCAGTGGGTCGGCGCTGCCACGGTGTCGGTACGCGGCCGCGCCGGCTCGGCGCTCCGCGTCGTCGCGGTGCTCGACGTCGCCGCGGCGCTTGCCGGCGAACCGCTGGTCGGTTTGGCCGGCGTGGCGAGCAGCGCGGGTGCCGTCATTGCCGCTACCGTACCCACCGCGACCAGGCCGCACGCCGCGACCGAAACGGCGGCGAAGCGCCGCGACGCCCGGCGGCGCCCGTCCTGGACCGCCCGCGCTATATCCACAGTGGACAGTCCCAGCTCCGGCGCCCGGAAGCGCTCGAAGAACCGGGCCGCGTCCTCATCCTCGCGACTCATCTGAACTCCTCTCGGCGTCTTCTCTCTCAAAAGTTTCTCTTTCAAGTTTTCTCTTTCAGGGCGGCTATCGTCGGCGCTCCCAGGCGCCGCCGCATCGCCGCCAACCCATGCGCGGTCTGGCTCTTGACGGTCCCCGCCGCGCAGTTGAGGATCTGCGCCACTTCGTCCACCGGCAGGTCGCAGACGAACCGCAGGATGAGTACCGCCCGCTGCCGGTCCGGAACCCGCGCCAGCGCGGCGTCCAGCATCATCCGGTCCTCAAGATCACCGCCGGGCGCGGCCGGATGGTCCGGTGGCGACGCGGACAGGTGTACCCGCGCCCACCAACCCCGGCGACGATCGTCGAGGTATGTCCGGTACAGGATCCGCCCCACGTACGCGTTGACGTTCCCGGTGGTACGTACCCGGCGCCAGCGCACGTACAGCTTCGTGATCGTCTCCTGGACCAGGTCATCCGCCCGGTGCCGGTCGCCGCAGAGCAGGTACGCCGTCCGCCGCAGCGGCTCCAACCGGGCCGTCACGTACTCCAGGTACTCCTGCTCCAGGGCCGGCTCCATCGATCACACTCCTTCGATCGCGTCACCCGTACGACGAGGTCGGCGCCTCAGCCGGTTGTACACGTGTTCGCCGTGAGCGTGACGGATGTGTTGGAGATGGATGGCGTCGACCACGTTGCCGGCGCCGTAGTGGGAGGTTGAGTCGGACTCCCCGTCGGATCGCCCGACCCACCAACCAGGTGTAACTGACCCGCCGTGATCAGGGCAGCGACGATAGCCCCGGCCGCCCCTACCACCGCGGCGGTGACGACGGCGCGACCCGAACTTTCCACCGGCCCATCGACCGCCATGGGAAGGTAAGCGGTCGGCGCACACATCGGTCCCGGGGTACGACAGACGGTCCGGTTTCGAACAGCCGTACGCTGTTGATCAGACACTGTCGATACGCTGGTGAGAGCGGTACCTGCGTGCCGGAAAGTCGACGCGACCCGGTAGGAGGCGCCGCCGGTCTGGGGGCGTAATGCCAGTCGACTCATGGCTGTGCCCACCGTGTGGCGCCACAAACGCGCACACGTTGCGGTTCTGCGCGCAGTGCGGCAGCCCC
>DASRRF010000261.1:0-2183 GCA_035695905.1 Micromonosporaceae bacterium
GCAAACTCACCCTCGCCCAACTCGACGAAGCCCTCGACGTCCTCCACATGGCCCGCGGCGGTCACTGACCGTCCGCCCTTCGTTACGCCATCGGCCGAACCCGCGATGACAGCTGTGTCCTTGACCGTCGACAGCGAGGCCGGTGAGTGGGTTGGCCGTAGTGGTTGCAGTGCACGGCATTGGCAACGAGTACCGCGGCGCGGCGACTATGCACGCGAACTGGTTTCCCGCCATGCGGGACGGTCTGGCCCACGCCGGCGAAAACCTTCGTCCGGAGGATCTGACCTGCGCTTTCTACGGTGATCTCTTCCGGCCGCCGGACCGCGTGCTCACGGGGAACATGGCCTGGCACGACGCTGACGACGTCACCGATGACTTCGAACTGGAATTGCTCACGCGGTGGTGGTCCGCAGCGGCCCGAGCCGATTCAGCGGTGGTTTCCCCGGATGAGCGCACATTGATGAGGGCACCCCGGTCCGCTCAGGCGGCGTTGAACGCGCTGAGCGGTTCACGGTTCTTCGCCGGCCTCGCCGAGCAGATGATGATCTTTTCTCTTAAGCAGGTCAACGGATACCTGGCCGATGGTGACCTGCGCGATCAGATCCTGGCCAGGGTGGAACAGGTGGTCGACGGCGATACTCGCGTGCTCGTCGGCCACTCGCTCGGATCGGTCGTGGCGTACGAGGCGCTGTGTGCCCATCCCGAGTGGCCGGTGCGGGCGTTGGTTACCTGCGGTTCACCGCTCGGTATCCGAAACCTGATCTTCGATCGGCTCCGCCCGCCACCGGATCGCGACGGGCACGGCCGGTGGCCCGGATCGGTGTCGGCCTGGACCAACATCTGCGACGAGGGCGATGTCGTCGCCCTGCAGAAGGACCTGCGGCCGCTGTTCGGAAGTCGGGTCCGATGCCTGGTCGTCCATTGCGGCGCTCGTGCGCACGACGTCACGCGATACCTCACCTCGGCTGCCATGGGTCAGGCCATCGCCGCAGGAATCGCCGATGTCTGAGAACTCGTCCCGGCGCTTTCTGATCGCGACCGGCACCACCCATTACCCGCACCGGTCGGACCTTGACGAGCGGCCGGAGCTCGTCACCGAGATCGACAGCATCCGGACGCTATTTACCGGCCCGCACCTCCAGCTCGGATCGAACAGCCGGCTCGGCTACCAGCAGGTTCCCGGATTCGGCGCGAACCTCACCTCCGCCGAGTTGAAACAGCGACTGCGGGCTTTTCTCACCGCCGGCGAACGAACGAGCGACGACATCGTCGTCTTCTACTACACCGGCCACGGCGACGTGGACGACAGCGGCGAGTTCCTGTTTCCCCTGCCGGACACCACCGATGACATCGTCACCACGGTGCCCGCCGGTGAACTGGCCAGGTGGCTGCTCGCCGGAACCGTGGTGCAACGGGTTTTCATCATCCTGGACACGTGCCATGCCGGCGTAGCCGGCGGCACCATGGCGGCCCGGGCGATCTCGGCGCTCAGCCGGCTGCAGGGCCTGGCGAACCGGCCACAGGTCGCCATTCTCGCCGCCACCAGACCTCGCGAGCAGGCCCGGTCGGGCGCGTTCACCCAGGCACTGATCCGGGCCATTCAGCACCGGGCCAGCGGTGGGCACGAGCCGCGTTTCCTGCCGCTCGACGCGGTGACCGACGTCATCAACGCCGACCCGGACAAGCCGGCCTACCAGCACGCCCAACTGTTCAGCTACAGCGAGACGGCCTCGGAGTTCATCCCCAACCCGCGCTACGACCAGTGGCTGCGGGGGCTGGATCTGCGCACCCAGCTGGACCGGGAACAACGCCACGAACGGGATCGTGAGTTCCAGGAACATGTTCTGCCGCGCGCGCAGGGGCTCGACGCGCCGCAGGAAGGTTTGTGGCTGTTCACCGGTCGGCATGCTGCGCTCCGCGAACTGTCGAACTGGCTGCGGGACATCGAACGGGACGGAACCGCGCGGGTGATCACGGGCGACCCCGGCTCCGGAAAGTCCGCGCTGCTGGCCCGGCTCACCGTGCTCGCCCGGCCCGAGCATCTCCGCAAGGTGCCCCGACTTGATCAACTTCCGGCCGAGACGATACCGCCGCGGGAAAGCGTGGACGTGTTCATCCACGCGCGCGGGCAGACCGGCGACCAGGTTCTCGGCGCGTTGGCCTCTGCGGCGGGAGTGGAGGCG
>DASRRF010000262.1:0-8386 GCA_035695905.1 Micromonosporaceae bacterium
CGAGATACAGCGCGCCGGCGTAGCACAGCGCGGGTGCCGCGTACCCGAGCAGGATCCGGTGCCCGCGCACGGCCAGCTCGGCGCCGGCGAGCCCGGCCAGCCACGCGACGGTTACCGGTACCAGCACGGTGTCCGGCTGCGCCTCGATCGGGATCAGCGCGGTCAGCAGGCGCGGGACTCCGTTGCGCGCGGCGTCCATGGTGAGCGTGGCCAGCCCGCCGGGCACGTCACCGGCCCGCGCGCTGAGGTACACCGAGAGCAGCAGGTAACCGGCGAGCCCGGCCACCGACAGCGGCCCGGCGGTCCACCCCGGCAACCGCAGCGTGAGCAGGCCGACCAGCACCGAGCCGGCCGCGGCGCCGGCCACCAGAAGCGGGAGCAGCGTACCGTCGTAGATCCGGCCGAGCGCCACACCGGCGCAGCCGACCATGCCGGCCAGCACGAGCGCCACAACCGCCCGCCGCACCTTGACGCTCACCACGACCGGACCCCGTCCCACGCCGCGGCGAACTCCACCCCGTCGGCCGCATCGAGCACGAGCACATTGTGCACAGTGGACGGTGCGGGTGTGTCGGAGCCGAGCACGCCAACGACGACCGCGGGGTACGGCCCGCGCAGCGCGGTCACCTGGCCGAGATCAGCCAGCCCGCCCGCGCCGGTCAGGTAGAGCAGGGTGTCACCGACCCGCTGCTGGCGAAGCCGGTTCGCCGCCTCGGCTAGGTCCCCACCGGCCCGCAGGTTCGCCTCGGCGAGCTGGTCCAGCAGCGCCTGGGCCGATCCGCGGTGCGGGCCGCCGGCGCGCTCCGTCGTGATAGACGTTGGCCTATCTACATGAAGTTGATCGCGGCTGGTTCGGGTAGATAGGCCAACGTCTATCAACGGGGGGTCGTGGCACACCAATCGCAGCGCGATCGGCAGGTCCTCGCGGGCGGCCGCGACGACGACCGACGCGGCCGCCTCGCATGCCGCCTCGAAGGCGTCCACTGTGGACCACGAGTCGGCCCGGTCGTCCAGCAGGATGACCATCCGCGGCAGGCTGGTGTCCAGGTGCTCGCGTACCATCAGCTCGCCGACCCGCGCACTGGTACGCCAGTGCACGTGCCGCAGCTCGTCGCCGATCACGTACTCGCGCAGCGTGGCGAACGTGATGCTGCCGTGCGGCACGCGGTCGATCCGCCCGTCCAGGCTGCGGGTGATCCCGGCCGGCACCGCGGCCAGCGGATGGTGCCGCGGGTGCACCCAGACCCGGGCCGCGTCGCCGTGGCTGCGCGCCGCGGTGGCCAGGCCGAGCGGGTCGGTGCGGGTCACCTCAAGCGGCCCGATCGGCACGACACCGCGGCGGCGGGTCGGCACCGGGTAGCGGACCACGGTGTCCTGCCGCGGTCGCAGCCTGAGCAGCGGTACCGGCACCCGCTCGTCCCCGCACCGGTCGTACCCGAGCAGCGTCGCCGAGCGTACGGAGTTTCCATTGTGGACAGTGAGGGTGACCGTGCTGGACTCGCCGCGGGTCACCCGTACCGGGTCAGCCACCCGGGTGACGTGCAGCGCCGGGTGCAGCGCCACGTACCCGAGCGCGCAACCGGTTGCGATGAGCGCGCTGGCGCCGAGCGCGGCCAGTTCCCGGTAGCCGAACGCGAACCCCGCGCCGAGCAACACGATGCCGGCCACCGACAGGCCAACCCCGCGCGAAGTGAGGGTCATGCCGGGGCGGCGTCCGGCAGCGGTACGGCCACCGACCCGACCGCGTCGGCCAGTACGTCGTACGCGGTGACGCCGCGAAGCTGAGCGTCCGGGGAGAGCAGGATCCGGTGTGCCAGGACCGGGCCGGTGAGCGCCTTGACGTCCTCGGGCACCACGTAGTTGCGCCCGTTGGTGAGCGCGTACACGGCGGCTGCCCGGGTCAGCGCGATCACCCCGCGCGGGCTGACCCCGACCCGGACCTGTGGATGGCTGCGGGTGACCGCGGCCAGCCGTACCGCGTACTGGTAGAGCGGGTCGGCCAGGTAGACCCGCTCGGCGAGCCGGATCAGCTCGCCGACCACGCCGGTGTCGACCACCGGGTCGAGCGCGTCGGGCGAGCGCTGGGCGGCACCGCGGAGCACCTCGATCTCGACGTTCTCGTCCGGGTACCCCACGGTGATCTTCATCAGGAACCTGTCCAGCTGGGCCTCGGGGAGCCGGTACGTGCCGTCCATCTCGATCGGGTTCTGGGTAGCCACCACGAGGAACGGCCGGGGTACGGCATGCCGTACGCCGTCCACGGTGACGTACCCCTCCTCCATCACCTCCAGCAGCGCGGACTGGGTCTTCGGCGAGGCCCGGTTGATCTCGTCGGCGATCACGATGTTCGCGAACACCGGGCCGGGGTGGAACTCGAAGCCGCGGGTGGCCTGGTTGTAGATGGTCACCCCGGACACGTCCGACGGCAGCAGGTCCGGGGTGAACTGGATCCGCCGCCACTGGCCGCGCACGCAGGCGGCGATCGCCCGGGCCAGCGTGGTCTTGCCCACCCCGGGTACGTCCTCGATCAGCAGGTGGCCCTGGGCGAACAGCGCGGTCAGTGCCAGCCGGACCACCTCCGGCTTGCCGAGTACCACCGACTCGATGGCGGCGGCCACCCGCCGCGCGGCCGCCCGGAACGTGTCAACCTCGGTGGTACTCAGCATCGGGGCAGCATCCCGAGGTTGTCCCCGCCGTCCAGCCGGAACCAGGCGAACGGGATGTAGTTGTCGCCCTGGAACGTGATCCGTACCCACCGGTTGTCGCGCTTGCCGCCCCACGGCCGCGCGTCGATGTATACACCGTCCACATCGGACGCCCAGCACTGAGCCTGGTACCTGCTGGGTGAGCTGGTGTCGTTGACCGCGCGCCCCGGCGGTGGGCTCTGGGTCGGCTGGGTGTAGACCCAGATGCCGCCGCCCGGCGAGCTCAGACCGCACTCGCTCTGGTCGTTGCAGAGCACCGCGCCGGCCAGGACCGGCGTGCTGATGGAGTCGGCCACCTGGGCGGAACCGGCCGCGTTCGTCGCGGTGACCGTGAACCGGTACAGGTTGCCCGGCCACAGCCCGCCGACCGTGCCGCCGGCACAGCCGATGCCGACCGGTGGACTGTTGTTGACCGAGATGACGCAGGCGACCGGGCTGCCGTTGTCGTTCGCGCTCAGCCCGATGGAGATCGCGTTGTAGGTACTTGACTTGCGGGTCAGGGTCAGCGTCGGTGCGGCGATCGTACGGGCGGTCGCGGTGGCCGGTGGGCCGGCGCCGGCAAGGTTGACCGCGGTGACGGTCACCGTGACCGTCGTGCCGTCCGGGAACCCGTTCAGCGTCGCGGTCGTGGTCGTCACGTCCTGGGTACGGCCACCCGCGGAGACCACGTACTTGGTGATCGGCCGGCCGTTCGAGGCGGCCGGTTGCCAGACCGCCCGGATCGTGCCGCGCAGGTTCACCGTCGCCGCGGAGAGCTGCACGGGCGGACCCGGCTTCGTGTACGGCACAACCGTGTTGCTCGGCGGCGAGGGCCTGGATCCGGCGCCGATGTCGTTGACGGTGACCACGGTGAACGCGTACTGCGTCCCGTAATCGAGAGCCCCGGCGGCTACGGTCAACGTGGTAGCCGTTGCCTCGCCGACCGGCGCACCGGCGCCGGCCGAGACCGCGGTCACCGCGTACTTCACGATCGCGTGGCCCTGCCCGTTGGCGGGCGGCCAGCTGACGATGACCGTACCGTTCGGGTTCTCCTTGGCCGTGACGCTCAGCGGCGGATCGGGGACCGCCGACGTCGGCACCACCGGGTTGCTCAGCCGGGCCGGCCCGTTGCCCTTGGCGTTCACCGCGTACACCGAGAACCGGTACGTGGTGCCGTTGACCAGACCGGTGATGTCCAGCGACCGCTGGTTCGCGCCGACCTGGTAGCTCTTGCCGTTCGCCTCCACCACGTACTTCGTGATCGGCGAACCGTTCGGCGCCGCCGTACCCCAGCTGACCCTTGCGGTGGTGTTGCCGGCCTCGGCCGTGACGTTGCGCGGCGGCCCTGGCTTGGTCACCGCGGGCTTGGTCGGCGGCGCGGGCGGGGCCGGCGGCGGCGGGTCGCCGCCGAGGATGTCGTTGGCGTACTTGTCGACCACCCGCACGTGGTGCGACTCGTCAACCACCCGGGCGGTCGACGAGTTCGGCGCGTTGATGAACAGCCGGTTTTCGCGTACCTCCAGCTCGATCGGCCCGTCGGCACCCTTGACCGCGATCGTCGCGAGCAGTTCGCCGGTGGGTCCGAGCGCGTAGACCGTGCCGGTGGCCTCGTCGGGGCAGTAGATCCGCCCGGCCCAGGCGGTGCACGGCCCGCTCTTGGGGATGGCGAAGTCGCGCACCGTCTCGCCGGTCACCACATAGACGTGCGGATCGTCGGTCACCGTGATCGGTACGCTCGCGCCCGACGTGCGTGCCGGCATTTTTCCGGGGGTACGCAGGGTGAGCACGACCCGGTGGACCGTCCCGCCGCGCAGTATGGTGAGCGTGTCCGTGGTGGTGTCCAGCACCGCGACGCCGTCGTCGAGCGCGGAGATGACGAGATCGTGGTTGGGTTCGGCGACCGGGAGGGTACGCGCCTCGCGCGGGGTCAACTCGGCACCGGCGCGACCGCCGGCCCGAGTGGACGCGGTGGCCCGCGGGGTCGGCGCGGGGCGTACCGCGACCACCGTTCCCTCGGTGGGTACGGCGATCCACAGTAGACCGGTGCCGTCGAACGTCCCCGGCACGATCCCGGGCGGGAAGCGGACCGGCTCGCCGACCGCGGCGAGGCTGACCGGGTCGAGCTGCCGGACGATGCCCTGCACCGCATCGATGACGAACACCGTGTCGCCGTGCATCGCCACGCTGACCCCGAGCCCGGCGCTGGACGGCGTCGTCGCCGACACGTGCAGCGAGGACAGGTCGATCGCGCTGATCAGGCCGGTCGTCTGGTCGCGCAGCACCAGGTAGCGGTCGGTCTGGCTGACCTGCATCTGGTGCCCGGTGGTATCCGGCACGTGGTAGCGGGTGTCCACCCGGCCGGTGACCCCGTTGACCCGGGCCACCTCGCCCTTGCGCGAGCTCCACAGCCACGAGCTCGCGTCGTAGTTCGCGATCGCGTTCTCCGCCGCGCCGAGCCCGAACAGGGTCAGCGCTATCGCCGCAACCAGCCCGAACACCGTACTGATCGTGACGATGCTGTCACGCGTACGCCGTTCCTCCACCCTCGCCGTACCCACGGTCGGCACCCTCAATTCGGCACAGTCCGTATCCGGCCCTGCGCGCGTCGTCGGCATTCCTCCCCGAAGCCCGCATCATAGGTGCTGCCCGGCGCCACGGAAACCCACTCCGTGCGGCTGTGGATACAGTCCGTTGTGCCCTGTGGATAACTCCCCGTCGGCGCAGGTCGCCGCCGGTCAGCGCGATCTTGTCGGCTGTGGATTACTGGCCCGGCGGGTACAGACCAGCTCCGAGACGGCCACACTGTCCGTCGCGTAGACGGCAACCACCGCGAAGCAGTACTGCAGCCGGGGATTCAGACCATTCACCGTGTACGTCGTACGCCCCGGCGGCAGGTTCGCGAACGGCCGCGACTGCTCGCCGGCCCGCGCACCGGTCACGATGAACGGCACGGTCCCGCCGGACGGGTCCTGCCAGCTCACGGTGATCGAATCGCCGTCGTCGCGCAGCCGTACCGCCGCCGGGGCCGCTCGGGCCGGCGGGGTCGGGCTGGCCGTACTCGGCTGCGTCGTGGCCGGGCTGGCCGGGGGAGTCGCGGCCCGCGGTCGCAGCGCGAGCACCACCGTGGTCAAGGCCGTGGCGACCGCCAATGTCGCGACGACCAGCAACGGCACGGGGGTACGCCGCCGGCGCGGCCGTACCCGTGCGCGGCGTTGTGGGGCTTGCTCCGTTGTGGCAAACGGGGTGGGCGCCGGCGCGGGTGGCATCGGTAGCGCCTCCGCGTCGATCTCCTGGTCGTCCAGGTAGCGCTTTGCCGTCCGTACCGCTGGATGGTCCTGACCTAAGGCATCGGGGCCGAGCCGGACCACCGTGCCATAGTTGCGCCGGGCCTCGTGCCGGTTGCCGAGCTCATCCGCGACGCCGCCGAGGTCGTACGCGAGCAGCACCATCAGCGGATCCTCGGCAGGCACACTCAACTGCCCGGCGGCCAGCGCCGCCTCCAGGGTGCGCCGCGCCGCGGGCAGGTCGCCCGCCTCCTGATGCAGGCTGGCCAGGAGCCGGGCGGCGTCGAGTACCTCCGGATGATCAGCTCCGTAGGTGGCACCGGCAAGGTCCAGGGCGCGGCCGAGCAGCGCGCGCGCCCCGGCCAGATCACCGCGTTCGCGCAGCGTGCGGGCGTTGTCCAGGACAGCGGCGAGGTGCGTCGGCGCGGGCACGCAGGTCATGCTGCCCGGCACGGGGCGGCCCGCGCCAGCCTCCGGGTCAAGTTGCCGGCCGTGCTCGCTGCGTGCCCGGTAGCGCACGTGTACAGTTGTGGCCCGTGCGGCCCATCGGGGCGTGCCGTGCTTCGTGCCGGTCCGCTGCCGGTAGAGTGGAACGCGCAGGTCCGGGTGGCGGAATGGCAGACGCGCTAGCTTGAGGTGCTAGTGCCCTTAACGGGCGTGGGGGTTCAAGTCCCCCCTCGGACACGATCTTGCCGCATTGGTGCGCAGTTTTCAGTATGCGTGTTCAAATGCCTTTGAACACGTCGTCCTTCCTCTGTCGTCAGGTCGGGTGACCGCGTTCGGGCGGGGGTGGTCGCGGTGACCTCCTCGCTCGTGCCGCCGGTGATCCCCGGTAGCGCCGGTGCCATCCCTGGTCTGGTGGGTCGGACCCGTCGGCCGCTTCCCCTGCCGGGCTTGGACTCCGGGTCGTCAGCCGTAACGGACACCGTCTATGCCCTTAGCGCCGTGGACAAGAGCGGCCGGGTCGCCGATCGCAGCATCGTCCGGGTACTTGGCTGGAGGCCGGGGACCCGGCTGGACATTCGCGAGCGGGCGGGAGTCATCACCGCCTACGCGGTATCCGATGGTGTCCACCGCATCGACGACCGCGGCCATCTGTGTCTGCCGTTGGCTGTCCGTCGGTGGTGCCGGCTGGCCGCCGGGGACCGCGTTCTGCTGGCCGCCCACCGTGACATCGGTGTGCTGGTCGCGCATCCCCTTGCGGTGCTCGACCGGCTGCTGGCCGGCGTGCCCGCCGCGATGGCAGCGGGTGAGGCGGCGTGAGTCCCGCGGTGGTGAGTCGCCCGGAGTTGGCGGCGGCCCGGCTGTTGTTGCAGCGGATGGGTATCTGTCCGGCCGACCTGCTAGATGTCGGGCCGGCCCGTCCGCCGGCGCCGACGTTCGCCGAGTACGTGCCGGTGGTGGCCGCGGCGGTGTCGGTCGGGACCCGGCGGGCGTACGGCTCGTACTGGAACCGGGTGGTGCAGGCCTGGGGTGACCGGCGGATCGACCAGCCCCGCCCGTCGGAGATCGAGCAGCTGCGTGCCGAGGTGCAGGCCAACGCGGTGGCGCGACGCAACGCCCGGGGTGGCCGATCCGCCGCCGAGCACCTGGTCGCCGCGCTGCGCTGCCTGTACCGGCGCGCGGTGGCCGACGGGTACCTGGACGCAGCCGACAACCCGGCGCCCAAGGTGCCCAAGCCGCGCCGGCTGCCCAGCACCCGGCGAGCGATCGGCGACACCCGCCTGGCCGAGATCAACGAGGTGGCGGCCAGCACCGGCGACGACCCCGGTCTGGACAGTCTGCTGATCCGGCTGCACACCGAGACGGCCTGCCGCCGCGGCGGGGCGCTGGCGCTACGCCCGCGGGACCTGGACCCCGACGAGTGTCTGATCTTCCTGCGGGAGAAGGGCGGCACCTCCCGCTGGCAACCGGTCTCACCGACGCTGATGCGGCCCACACCAGCACGGTGGCCTGGAGGATCGCCTCGTCCAAGCTGGGCGCGAGCTGGGCAAGCAGGCCGCAGGCCTCACGCAGGTAGCGGTACACGGTGGCCACCCCGAGGCCGAACCCGGCGGCCAGGCGGGTGTAGGTGTCGCCGTTGCGCAGCCACCCCAGGGTGAGCAGCGCCTGCCCGGCAGCGTCGATGCCTCGCCAGCGGCTGCCGATCGTCTCTCGATGCTGCTTGACAAGTTGGGCCAGGTGATTCAACGACCGCGTGGACAGCGCGATTGTGCCAGGATAGGACAGCACGAGGCTCCTCGGTGGTGAGCGTGGTCTTGGTCGACTCACTCACCTACCAGGAGCTTCGTCCTATGTGGACCACCGACACGCACAGGTCACCGACCTGTAACCTCCGTCAAACCCAGGTTGGAAATGGCTCACTGAATACCCCGACCTTTTAGTCTCGGGTAGCCGCCGCATGTCGAGCATCTACGT
>DASRRF010000263.1:0-8889 GCA_035695905.1 Micromonosporaceae bacterium
CCTGCTCGCCGGCCACCGTGGAGAAGCGGATCAGCGTGTCGGTCCGGGTACCCGGCTGGAACACCGCCGCCTTGGTGAAGGCCGATACGTCGTCGGTGACCTCGAAGAAGCCGAACGCGCCGCCGCCCTTGGCGTGCACGTTGCGCTCGGGTACCCGTTCCCGGTTGAAATGGGCCATCTGACCGATGAAATGATGATCATGCAGGAGGAGCGGTCCGTCCGCGCCGACGGACAGGGTGAACGCATCGCTCGGCGCCGGTGCACCGGTCTCCGTCGTCGATCGTGGCGTTGCTGGTGGAGTCTCGGGCATGCCTCCATGGCACCACGGCATCTGGAATGGGTCAAGAAAACGTTAGCGACGCCATTGCCGTGCGATCCGGGCCGCCAGCGAGCGTAGGCCCTGCGCCGGGTGGGCCATCGCGTCCGCCACGGTGCCGAGGTGCTCGACGAGCGAGTACGCCTCGGTGATCCCGGCCACAGCCGCCTCGCGCCGGCCCGCGCTGACCCGGCCGGCCACCACGACACAGGGCAACCCGCGGTCCCGGGCCGCCCCGGCGACCCCGGCCACCACCTTGCCGCGCAGCGACTGGTCATCGAACGAGCCCTCGCCGGTGATTACCAACTCCGCCGCGTCGAGCGCGGCGTCCAGCTCCGCCAACCGGCGTACCAGCCCGATCCCGGACTCACACCGCCCACCCAGCGCCAGGATCGCCGCACCCAGGCCACCCGCCGCGCCAGCGCCGGGCAGTGCCGCCAGCCCAGGCGGGCACGAATCCAGCTCCTTCTCGAGTACGGCGGCAAAGCGGGCCAACGCCGCGTCCAACAGCAGCACGTCGCCGCGGGACGCGCCCTTCTGCGGGCCGTACACGTTGCTCGCCCCGAACAGGCCGACCAGCGGGTTGTCCACATCCGTCGCGGCCAGCAGCGACACGTCGCGCAGCCGCGGGGTCCCGCCGAGGCCCGCGCAGCCGATCAGCGCGGCACCACCGTACGGCAGGGCGTAGCCGGCGCCGTCCAGCGGGGCGGCGCCGAGCGCGGCGAGCATCCCCGCCCCGGCATCGTTCGTCGCGGAGCCGCCCAGCCCGACGGCTATCGTCCGTACCCCCGACTCAACGGCGGCCACGATGAGCGGACCGAGACCGTATGACGTGGTGATGGTGGGGTTTCGCTCGTCCGGGGTGAGCAGATGCAGGCCGCAGGCCTGCGCGCTTTCGACATAGCCGGTGTCCCCGTTGATCAGGACCGATCCGGTGACCGGCCGGCCGAGCGGGTCCACCGTGGGTACCGGCACCAGCCGGCCGCCCAGCGCGGCCTGCAGCACGGCCAGGAACCCGGGTCCGCCATCGGCGAGCGGGCGGATCACCACCTCGTCGTGTGGAACCGCGTCCCGCCAGCCGGCCGCGATCGCCTCGGCCGCCTCGACCGCGGTCAGGGTGCCGGCGAACTTGTCCGGACATACCAGCACCCTCACGGAGTTGGAGTCTGCCAGGTCACACATCGCGGCCGTACGCACCCGGGTGTGGGATTATGGTCAACGTGACGACAAGTTGGACCGAGCCCGACAAGACCGCGCTCGCGCTGCTCCTGCTGGGGCAGGGCAGCGATGCGGGCTCGGAGCGCGGGGTGGACTGCCCCGGTGCGCTGCCCGCGCCGAGCGACCCCAACCTGGTCGAGCGGGCCCGCGCGGCGAAGGCGGCGCTGGGCGATCGGCTTTTCGTACTCGGCCACCACTACCAGCGTGACGAAGTGATCCAGTTCGCCGACGTCACCGGTGACTCGTTCAAGCTCGCCCAGCAGGCGGCGGCCCGCCCGGACGCGGAGTTCATCGTGTTCTGCGGGGTGCACTTCATGGCCGAGTCGGCCGACATCCTCACCGGTGACACGCAGCAGGTGATCCTGCCGGACCTGGCCGCCGGCTGCTCGATGGCCGATATGGCCGCGCTGCCCCAGGTCGAGGCGTGCTGGGACGTGCTCGACGAGCTGTCGCTCGCGGCTGGCACGGTTCCGGTCACGTACATGAACTCATCCGCCGACATCAAGGGCTTCGTGGGCCGCAACGGCGGGGTCGTCTGCACCTCGTCCAACGCCGAACGGGCACTGCGCTGGGCGTACGAGCACGGCACCCGGGTGCTGTTCCTGCCCGACCAGCACCTCGGGCGCAACACCGCGGTACTGACGATGGGCTTCGACACCGGCGACTGCGTGCTCTTCGACCCGCACAAGCCGGGTGGCGGGCTGACCCCCGAGCAACTCCGCGACGCCAAGATGATCCTCTGGCGCGGGCACTGCTCGGTGCACGGCCGGTTCACGCTGGACTGCGTAACCGAGGTCCGCCGCCGGATACCCGGGGTCAACGTGCTGGTCCACCCCGAGTGCCGGTACGACGTGGTGACCGCGGCCGACCATGTCGGGTCCACCGAGTACATCATCAAGACCATCGATGCGGCGGCGGCCGGCTCGGCGTGGGCCGTCGGTACCGAACTGAACCTGGTCCGGCGGCTGGCCAAGGCGCACCCGGACAAGCAGGTCATGTTCCTGGACCGCACGGTCTGCTACTGCTCCACGATGAACCGCATCGACCTGCCGCACCTGGTCTGGGCACTGGAGGAGCTGGTGGCCGGCCGGGTGGTCAACCAGATCACCGTCGACCCGGACACCGCCAAGTACGCCCGTACCGCGCTCGACCGGATGCTCGCGCTCCCTGCCTGAACCGGGGCCTTCGGTAGCGCTCCCGGCACCCGGAGTCACCGGACCTCGTGTGCGCATCACCACGCCGCGCCGGTCGCTATGCTGCGCCGATGCCGTGCACCTCCAGCCGTGCACGCGGGCGCAGGCTTGGAGGCCTCGTTGACCGGTGATGTCCTGACCATCCACGGCGGTACGCCATTGCATGGGCGGATCACCGTTCGTGGCGCGAAGAACCTGGTCTCCAAGGCGATGGTGGCCGCGGCGCTGGCCGACAGCCCGAGCCGCCTGTACGACGTACCGCGGATCCGCGACGTCGAGGTGGTCCGCGGACTGCTCGAACTGCACGGGGTACGGGTCAGCGACGGTACCGAACGCGACGAGCTGGTCTTCGACCCGGCGAACGTGGAACGGGCCAGCTCCGACGAGATCAACGTGCACGCCGGCTCCAGCCGGATCCCGATCCTGCTCTGCGGGCCGCTGCTGCACCGGCTGGGCCACGCGTTCATCCCGGACCTGGGCGGCTGCACCATCGGCGGCCGGCCGATCGACTTCCACCTGCAGGCGCTGCGCGACTTCGGCGCGGTCGTGGACAAGACCCCGAAGGGGCTGAACATCAGCGCACCGGACCGGCTGCACGGTACGAAGCTCGCGCTGCCGTACCCGAGCGTCGGCGCGACCGAGCAGGTGCTGCTCACCGCGGTACTCGCCGAGGGCGTCACCGAGCTGCGCAACGCCGCGGTGGAGCCGGAAATCATCGACCTGATCTGCCTGCTGCAGAAGATGGGCGCGGTCATCAAGGTGCACACCGACCGGGTGATCGAGATCGAAGGGGTCGACCGGCTCGGCGGCTACACCCACCGGCCGATCCCGGACCGGATCGAGGCGGCCAGCTGGGCCGCCGCCGCGCTGGCCACCTCGGGCGACGTGACCGTGGCCGGCGCCCGGCAGGTCGACATGATGACGTTTCTCAACGTGTTCCGGGCCATCGGCGGCGCGTTCGAGGTGACCGACGAGGGCATCCGGTTCTGGCATCCGGGCGGCGAGCTGGCCGCGGTACCGGTGGAGACCGACGTACACCCCGGCTTCATGACCGACTGGCAGCAGCCTCTGGTCGTGGCGCTGACCCAGGCCCGCGGGCTGTCGATCGTGCACGAGACCGTGTACGAGCGCCGCTTCGGGTACACCCAGGCGCTGACCGCGATGGGCGCGACGATCCAGGTCTACCGGGAGTGCCTCGGCGGTACCCCGTGCCGGTGGGGGCGCCGGGACTTCCTGCACTCGGGGGTGATCGCCGGGCCGAGCAAGCTGCACGCCGCGGACCTGGTGATCCCCGATCTGCGCGCCGGTTTCAGCCACGTCATCGCCGCGCTCGCCGCCGAGGGCACCTCCCGGGTCTACGGGGCAAACCTGATCAGTCGGGGGTATGAGGACTTCGAGGCCAAACTGGCGGCGCTGGGCGCGCACGTCGAAAGCTTCTAGACCGACTACCCTTCATCCCGTGCCGCTGTTCCGTCGCAAGTCACCCGATGTCGATCTCGTCGAGGACGCCATCGCCGCTGCCGCTGCCCAGGACGATGCCGAGGCGCCAACCGACGCCGACGGCAGTGCCGCGCCCACGAAGGCGTACACCGCGCCGAAGGGCCGCGAGACACCCAAGCGGACGGTCAGCGGGCGGCGGGTCGTCGAGCCACCGCCGGCGAACCGCCGGGAGGCGTACCGCCGGCAGCGGGAGAAGCAGCGCGCCGACCGGGCCGAGGCCGCCGCGGGGATGCGCCGGGGCGAGGAGCGTTACCTGCTGCCTCGGGATCGCGGCGAAGAACGGGCTCTGGTACGGGACATCGTCGATGCCCGGCGGACCGTGGGTACCTGGTTCTTCGGCGGGGCGCTGATCGTCATCCTGGGCTCGTCCGCGGCAATGCCGCCGGCGGTGCGGCTCGCCTCGAACATGCTCTGGCTCGCGCTGGCCTTCGGCGTGGTCGCGGACAGTGTGCTGATCGCCCGGAAGATCAAGAAGGTGGTGCTCAGCCGCTTCCCGAAGACCACCCAGCGGATGGGCTCGCTCTACCTGTACGGGATCATGCGCGGGATCACGTTCCGCAAGATGCGTATCCCGAAGCCGCGGGTGAAGCTCGGCGAGAAGGTCTGAGGCAAGAAGACCCCCGCGATATCTATCTCAGGAGCGGATATCACCCGACCCGCGCAACGACTCAACGGTGGTTGTGCGGGCGCGCCGATATCTGCTCCCGAGATAGAGATCGGCCCCCGTGTCCGCGCGGCCGCGACGGCGACTCGCGGCGGGCGGGGCCGGGCCGGGCGGGCCACGCGGCGCCGGTCAGGGCAGGCCGAGCAGGCGGAGCCCGGCCGCGGTAGCCGCCGCCGCGATCACGACGACCACAAACGGCGCGCGGCGCCAGGCCAGCACCGCGCCGACGAGTACCCCGGCCGGCCGGGCGATCCCGGTGAAGTGGCGGGCGTCGGTCAGCGCCGCGGTGGCCGCGAGCGCCGCGAGCAGCGTGACGGCCGCAATCGGCAGCAGTTCGCGTACCCGTTCGGGAAGTTTGATCTTGTCATGGAGGGCGACCCCGGCGAACCGGAAGGCATAGGTCCCGGCGGCGAGGAGTAGTACGACGGCGATCAGCACGGCTGCACCACCTTGGGCCGCGCAACGGCAAGGGCGACGCCGCCGAGCGCGAGCAGTACCGGTAGGCCGGCCGGGAGCAGCGGAGTGGCCAGCACAGCAACCGCGGCGCCGGCAACCGCGGCCCGGCGGGTTGCTTGGTCGCGCAAGCTCGGCAGGATCAGTGCGAGCAGGCCGGCCGGGAACGCGGCGTCAAGGCCGAACGCGGCCGGGTCGCCGGCGGCCGCGCCGAGCGCGACGCCGAGCAGCGTGCCGGTGTTCCACGCGACGAACAGCGTCGCGCCGGTCAGCCAGTACGCGGCGCGGCGCCGGTCCGGATCCGGCTGGGCCATCGCGAACGCGACCGACTCGTCGACCATCAGGTGGCTGCCGATCGCCCGGGTACCCCAGCCGGTGCCGACGGCATCCGACATGGCCAGCCCGAACGGCAGATGCCGCGCGTTGAGCAGCAGCCCGGCGAGGACCGCGGCGATCGGGTTGCCCGCGGCGAGCATGCCGATCGTCATGAACTGCGCGCCACCCGCGAAGACCAGTACGGACATGGCCACGATCACCCACGCCGGCAGGCCGGCGGCGACCGCGATCGCGCCGTACGACGCCCCGACCGCGATCACGGCCAGCGCGATGGCCAGGACGTTGCGATGCACCGCCCGATCCAACGTTCGCCATGCCGCCCGCATGGTTCAAAATAATGAACAACGCGTACGGTGTTCGTCAAGACGAACAGAGCGACCGATGGAGTGAACAGTGCCACAGGAGCCCAAGGTCGGTACGGTCGGCGCGACCATCGCCGCGGCGCTGCGCCGGGAGCGGGAGCGCACCGGCGTCTCGCTGACCGAGCTGGCCCGCCGGGCCGGCGTGGCGAAGTCGACGCTGTCCCAGCTTGAGGCGGGCCAGGGCAACCCCAGCGTGGAGACGCTCTGGGCGCTCGGGGTGGCCCTCGGTGTGCCGTTCAGCCGGCTGGTCGAGCCGCCGGCCCCGGCCGTACGGGTGGTCCGGGCCGGCGAGGGGCCGCGGGTGCTGTCCGACCGCTCGGCCTTCATCGGTACCCTGCTCGCCGCCGGTGCCGTCCATGCCCGGCGGGACATCTACGTCGTCGAGCTCGAACCCGGGCCGCCGCGCGAGGCGGACGCACACATCCCGGGCACCGTGGAGCACCTGGTGATCGCGCGGGGCCGGATGCGAACCGGTCCCGCCGAGGCGCCGGAGGAAGTCGGGCCGGGCGACTACATCGCGTTCCCGGGCGACGTACCGCACATCTATGAGGCCCTGGAACCCGGCACCTGGGCGGCGATGGTCATGGAGCACCGCTGACGTAGAGCTTCGTGACCACCTCTTCGATGCTCGGCTCGACCACCGCCAGGTCGCGCAGCGCACCGGCGGTGGCCAGCCGGGCGACCAGCTCCCCGGCGGTCGCCCCGGTGCCGTCCAGCGCGTAGGTCACCCGAAGCTCCACAGTGGACTCCACGGTCACCCCGGGCAGGTCGACCGCGGGCGGCGGCTCGTCGAAGTCGACCACCACCCGGCGCTGGGATCCGTACCGGGCATGCAACGAGGCCAGAGTGCCGTCGTGCACCACCCGGCCGTGGTCGATCACGACGAGCCGGCGGCATAGCCGCTCGATGTCGGCCAGATCATGCGTGGTCAGTACGAGCGTGGTATCGCCGCGCTGGCCCAGTGCGCCGAGGAAGCTGCGGACCGCCTGCTTGCTCACCACGTCCAGGCCGATTGTCGGCTCGTCCAGGAAGAGCACCTCGGGACCGTGCAGCAGCGCCGCGGTCAGCTCGCCGCGCATCCGCTGGCCGAGGGAGAGCTGGCGGACCGGGCGGTCCAGGAACTCGTCGAGATCGAGCAGCGCACGGCACTGCCGCAGCCGGGTCGCGTGTTCGGCCGGCGGCACCCGGTAGACGTGCCGCAGCAGCCCGAACGAGTCACGCAGCGGCAGGTCCCACCACAACTGCGAGCGCTGGCCGAAGACCACCCCGATCCGGCGGGCCAGCCGGGTGCGCTGCGGCACCGGGGTCAGGCCGCACACCGTCACGGTGCCTCCCGAGGGCACCAGCACGCCGGTCATCATCTTCAGCGTGGTGGACTTGCCGGCCCCGTTGGGGCCGATGTAGCCGAGCATCTCGCCGCGCTCGACCGCCAGGTCAACACCGTCGACCGCGGCCAACACCTTTCGGGTACGGCACAGCCGCCCGGCCCGTTGCCGTACCACGAAGTCCTTGCGCAACCCGCGCGCCTCGATAACCATCATCACGACCCGGTGCTCCGGTACTGCCGCAACCCGATCCGCCAGACGACCGCGGCGACCCCGGCGGCGCCGGCCGCGACCAGCGGCGCGGCCCACCCGATGCCGGTCGGGAGGCCGAGCGGATCCGGCTTGCCGAGCAGGGCCAGCGCCGGGTAGTAGGCGACGAACGCCAACCCGACACCGTAGGCGAACGCGCGCCGGAACCATCCACTGTAGACAGTCATCGGGTACGCGGTGAAGTCGCGACCGCCGTACGTGAGGGTGTTCGCCAGCTCGCCGGACTCGATCCACCAGAACGCGACGGTGGCCGCGGCCACGAAGATCGCGGAGAACAGCACGGCACCCGAGATCGGGGCGACCACCAGGAGCGCGGCACGCGCCGGCGTCCAGGAGATCCGCGCGTACCCGGCGGCCACGCCGAGCACGCCGAACCCGTAGAGCACCCGCCCGATGCGGCGCATCCCGACATCGTTCACGAGTAGCTGGGGCAGCACCCGCAACGGGCGTACCAGGAACGCGTCGAGCTGCCCGGTACGCACGTACACCCGCATCCGCTCGATGTTGCCGACCGCGAGGTCGGCCAGCGCGAACGCGCTACACGACAGGCCGAACATCAGGAAGACCTCGGTCAACCCGAACCCGCCCAGAGCCGGGGTCACCCGGAACAGCACCAGCACGGCCAGCAGGTCCGCGCCGAGCATGAACACGTTGCTCACCAGGTCCAGGGCGAACGACATCCGGTACGACGCCTGGCCGCGGGCCTGCGCGCGGAGCAGGTGCCAGTACGGCCGCGCCGCGCCAGCCTCAGCCACCCTGGATCACCATCCGGCGCTCGGCCGCGCGCTGGACCAGGCCGGCCGCGGCCAGCGCGATGATCGCCCAGCCGGCCTGCAACGCGACGAGTCCGGACAGGCGTACCGCGGACTCGCGCTCGACCAGTACGTCCAGCGGCGTCTGCAGGATCGACGGGAACGGGGTACCCACCCACAGCGCGGTGCTCAGCCAGCCGGGCAGGAAGCGCAGCGGGAAGTAGAGCCCGGACAGCACGCCGGCCGCCAGCGACCAGGTGAGCTGCACGCCGCGGATGTCGAGCAACCAGAACGCGGTCGCGTTGACCGCGTACCGCAGGCCGAAGCTGACCAGGACGGCGAGAAGAATAGACACCGCGAACAGCGGGTAGGTAGTCCACCGGGCGGGCATGTAGAGATCGAAGAACGCCACCCCGACGAGCAGCGGACGGAGGAACCGGCTGACCATCGCGTGTGCCGACCGGCCGAGATCCGCGGCGAGGTACGCGCTGACCGGGTGT
>DASRRF010000264.1:0-3967 GCA_035695905.1 Micromonosporaceae bacterium
GGACCTGCCGGACTTGCTGGCGGACTGCGCGGCCACCGCGCTCGTGCACGCCGGCGCCGCCCCGCCGGTGGACTGCGCGACGTTCGCCTGCGCCGACCTGTCCGCGCCCGAGGCGTTCGACGCGGTGCTGCGGCCCGGCGACCCGGCCCAGATCCTCTACACCTCCGGCACCACCGGCCGGCCCAAGGGCGTGCGCGCCAGCCATGCGAACCTGGCGTACGGCTGCACCGCGGGGCCGCGCCGGCTGAAACTGGCCCACTCCGAACACTTCCTGCACGCGTACCCGATCGGCACGAACGCCGGCCAGACCATGCTGATCAACGCTTTGGATGCCTATCCGGCCGCGCTGTGCGCGACCCGGTTCACCCCGGCGCGGTTCGCCCGGCTCATCGAGGAGCACCGGGTCGGTACCGCGTTCGTGGTCCCGGCGATGGCCGCCGAGCTGCTGGGCGCGCGTGTCTACGAACGGCACGACCTGTCCAGCCTGCGGCTGCTCGGCTCGACCGGCGCCGCGCTGCCGCCGGCGGTGGCGGCCGGGCTCGCCGCGGCCCTGCCCGGCGCGACGATCGTCAACTACTACACGTCGACCGAGGCGGCCCCGGCGCAGACCACGATGGTGTACGACCCGGCCCGGCCGGACTCGGTCGGGCGGCCCACCGCCGGCCAGCTGCGCATCGCGGACCCGGACGGGAACCCCGTGCCGGCCGGCGAGATCGGCGAGGTCTGGCTGCGCTGTCCGGTGCCGCGGGCGTACCACGGTGACGCCGAGGCGAACGCCGCGGTGTTCCGCGGCGGCTGGGTACGCATGGGCGACGTCGGGCACCTCGACGCCGACGGGTTCCTCCACCTCGCCGACCGCGCGGGAGACCTGGTGAAATCCGGTGGGCACAAGGTTTCCACCCTGCGCGTCGAAGCCGTGTTGCACGAACACCCGGCGGTCACCCAGGCCGCGGCGTTCGGGGTACCGCACCCGGTGCTCGGCGCGACGGTCGCTGCGGCGGTCGTTGCGCGTACCGAGCTGACCCCGGTGGCGCTGCGGGCGTTCCTGGCCACCCGGCTCGCGCCGTACGAGGTGCCGAACCCGCTGCGCGTGGTGGACCGGCTGCCCACAAACAACGCCGGCAAGGTGCTCAAAGGCGAGCTGGCCCGGCTCTTCGGAAAGCAGGACGGGAGCGCATCGGGCAAGTTCGACTGAGGGGCGGGGCATGCACGGCATGTGGGTCACCGAGCAGGCGGGCGTGGCGGGCACCGCTTTTCATGTGCCACTGACGACCTCGTTCACCGGGGAGCTCGACATCCCGGCACTGCGCACGGCGTGTGGCCGGCTCGTCGCGCGACATCCGATCCTCGCGGCGGCGATCCGCGACGACGGAGCGCTCATCCCCTCCGGCGCGCCGCCCGAGCTCATCGTTGAAGGCTCCACTGTGGACATCCCGGAGGAGATAGCCCGTCCGTTCGACCTGAGTGCCGGGCCGCTGGCCAGGTTTCGGCTGGTCTCCGCCGAGCCGAGCCGGCATGTCCTGGTCATCACCGCGCACCACCTCGGGTTCGACGGCGGCTCCAAGGACATCCTGATCCGCGACCTCGCCGCGCTGTACCGCGGAGCCCCGCTGCCGCACGTCGGACCGTCCTATCTGGAGCATGTGGCGGCCCGGCAGACGCGGGTGGACGCGCTGCTCGCCGAAGCCACCACGTACTGGTCGGCGCACTGGCGGGAGCCCGATCCGCTGCTGCTGCTGCCGGGGCTGCGCGGCACACCGGTGCGCGCCGAGCCCGGCGCGGACCTGGCGGTCCCGGTCGACCAGCGGCTCATCCAGCAGGCCGCGGCGTCCGTCGGGGTCAGCGTCTTCGAGCTGCTGCTGGCCGCGATACACATTCTGCTGCGGCGGTACGGCAATCCGGCGCCGGTCGTGGCGATCGACGTGTCCACCCGTACCGAACAGGCACGGGAGCAGATCGGCCTGTTCGTCAAC
The DNA here is from genome assembly GCA_035695905.1 of Micromonosporaceae bacterium. GTDB lineage: Bacteria > Actinomycetota > Actinomycetes > Mycobacteriales > Micromonosporaceae > EFPC-2. The sequence goes on from DASRRF010000264.1 coordinate 1,974, forward strand.
GAGCTACCGGTGCGGTGGGCGCCGGACGGCCCCTCGGTGGCGGACGTCGCCCGCGGGTTGCGTACGCGGCTGCGCGAACTGTACCGGTTCCGCGAGGTGCCGTTGGCCCGGGCGGTTCGCGGGCTCACCCCGCGCGTGGCGCTGGCGCCGGTGTCGTTCAGCTACCGGAAGTCCACTGTGGAGCCGGAGTTTCCCGGCGTCGCCGCGGCGGTGGACTGGCTCCGCTTCCCCGGCAGCGCCCGCAACGCGTTGCACCTGCACGCGGTGGACCGCCCCGATGCGCTGCACATGCGCCTGCAGTACCCGCCGCACGCGCTGCACCCGGACGCCGCCGCACGCATCGCCGGGCACCTGGGTACCCTGCTCGGTGCGATCGCCGCCGATCCAGGCGCGGCGGTCGCCACGCTGCCGTTGCTGCCGGCCGCGGAGCGCGACCGGCTGGTGCGCCGCTCTCCGGTCTCACCCGCGGGGGCGACGCTGCTCAGCGCGTTCGACGCCCAGGTGCGCGCGTCCCCGCAGGCGATCGCGGTGACCGGGCCGGGCGGCCGGCTCAGCTACGCGGCGCTGGATGGGTCCTCCCGGCGCTGGGCGCACCGGTTGCGGGCGGCCGGCGTGCGCCGCGGTGACCGGGTGGGTATCCGGCTGCCCCGCTCGCTGCCGATGGTCGTAGCGCTGTTCGCGATCGCCCGGGCCGGCGGTGCGTACGTGCCGCTGGACCCGGAGTACCCGGCGGACCGGTTGGCCTTCATCGCCACCGACGCCGGCCTGCGGCTGACCGTCGATCAGTTCACCGTGGACCGGCTGATGGCTTCCCCGTCGGCCGACGGACCACGCTTGTCGACGCCGACACCGGACGATCTGGCGTACACCATTTACACGTCCGGGTCGACTGGCCGGCCAAAGGGCGTCGACGTCTGCCACGGTGCCCTGTTCGGCCTGCTGGCCGCGATGCGCGACCCGCTGGGCAGTACGGCACGGGACGTCTGGCTCTCATTGACCTCGCTCTCCTTCGACATCTCGGCGCTGGAACTGTTCCTCCCGCTGGTCACCGGCGGGCGGGTGGTGCTCGCACCGGAGACGTCCACAAGGGACGGTACGGCGCTGGGCGAGCTGGTCCGCGCCGAGGGGGTGACCCACGTGCAAGCCACGCCGTCCGGCTGGCGGGTGTTGCTAGCCGGCGGGTTCCACGCACCCACGATCGTGGCGGTGGCGGGCGGCGAGGCGCTGCCGGTACCGCTCGCGGCGCAGCTGCGCGGTACGGTGGCCCGCCTCGTCAACGCGTACGGCCCGACGGAGACCACGATCTGGTCGACGACGGCGGAGATCGAGCCACCGGTGACCGCGGCGCCGATCGGCACACCGCTGGCGAACACCCGGGCCTACCTGCTCGATGAGTTGCTCGATCCGGCGCCGTACGGCCTGCCGGGCGAGCTCTACCTGGGCGGCGCGGGAGTGGCCCGCGGATATCACGGCCGGCCCGCGTTGACCGCCGAGCGGTTCGTGCCCGACCCGTACGGCCCGGCCGGCGGACGACTCTACCGTACCGGTGACCGGGTCCGGTACGCCGAGGACGGCACACTGGAGTTCCTCGGCCGGGTCGACAACCAGGTCAAGCTACGCGGCCACCGGATCGAGCCGGGTGAGGTCGAGGCCCGGCTGCTGGAGCACCCCGGGGTGACCGAGGCCGCCGTGGTGGTCCGCGGCGATGACGACCCGCGCCTGGTGGCGTACGTGGTGAGTGACGCCGCGGCGGCGGACCTGCGTTCACACCTCGCTCGCACGCTGCCCGCACCGTTGGTGCCGAACGCGTACGTGGCGCTGGACCGGATGCCGCTGACTCCGAACGGCAAGCTGGACCGGGCCGCGCTACCCGACCCGCCACGACCGGCGCCGGTTGCCAGCGCACCGCAGGACCGGCCGCAACCGGCCACCGGGTTGGTCGCACGCATCGCCGGGATCTGGCAGGAAGTGTTGCGGCGCCCCGACATCGGGCC
>DASRRF010000265.1:0-1974 GCA_035695905.1 Micromonosporaceae bacterium
CCAGTAGTACCCCATCACCTGCTCGAACTGGTCGGCGTCGCGGTGCCACACCGGGAACGCGGCGCCGTCGCGGCGGGCCGGCGTACCGGTCTTGCTCTTGACCGTCACGTACCGACCGGTCAACATGCCCGAGTTGTCCAGGTCGGTCAGCGTCACCTGGCGGTACGCCGGGCCGAACACCGCATCGTCCGCGTCCTTGTTGTCGGTGAGCGTCTGGATCCCCAGCTGCTGGACCGGGTTGGGGTAGAAGACCACGGCCGCCGCCTGGTCGCCGAACGGGTCGCTGGCCGCGGTGGCCGGTTGCGCTGCGCCGGTAAGCGCCAGCGCCGTCGCGAGTGAGGTGACGGTTATGGCGGTACGGGAGAGCCGCGTCGACATGCCCGCCATTCTGATCCCGAACCGGCGTGCGCGCTACTCTGCCCCCGTGAAACGTGTGGCTGCCGCGGTGACCGGCCTGGTCCTCGCCGCGGCGTTGGCGGCGTGCGGCACCGGGTCGGACACCGGCACCGCGGTCGGCTCGCGGGCCGGGGAGGCGGTCCGCTCGCCGGGTGGGGCCTCGCCGGCCCCGACCGGATCGCCGGAAATCACCCTGGCCTTCGCCGGGGACGTGCATTTCATGGTGCGCACGCTGACCCTGCTGGACGACCCGCCGAACGTGTTCGGTCCGATCGCGTCGGTGCTCTCCTCGGCGGACTTCGCGATGGTGAACCTGGAGAGCGCGGTCACCGACCGGGGTACCGAGCAGCCGAAGCGGTACCACTTCCGTGCGCCGCCCACCGCGTACCAGGCCGTCAAGGCTGCCGGGGTGGACCTGGTGACGCTGGCGAACAACCACGCGCTGGACTACGGGCAGGTCGGCCTCGCTGACACGCTGGCCGCCGCGAAGGCGGCGAACATGCCGTACGTCGGTGCCGGGGTGAACGCGGCGCAGGCGTACGCCCCGTATGTCACCGAGGTCAAGGGGGTGACGTTCGCGTTCCTGGGGTTCAACCAGTTCTACGAGTTGTGGCAGACCTGGAACGCCACCGCCACCCGGCCCGGCATCGCGCAGGCCCGGGACCTGGCGCGTGCGGTCGCCGCGGCCAAGGCGGCCCGCAAGCTGGCCGACGTGCTGGTCGTCTACGTGCACTGGGGCAACGAGGGCGACGAATGCCCGACCCAGGAACAGCGCGCGTTCGCCGCGGAGATGTCCAAGGCCGGCGCCGGCCTGGTCGTGGGTACCCATGCCCACCTGCTGATGGGCGACGGGTGGATGGGCAGGACCTATGTCCAGTACGGCCTGGGCAACTTCATCTGGTACCACGACGACGCGTGGAGCAACGACACCGGGGTGCTGCGGGTGACCATGCGCGGCAAGACAGTCACGAAGACCGAGCTGGTACCGGCAGTCATCTCCCGCACGACCGGGCAGCCGCTGCCGGTCACCGGAACCGAGGCGGCCCGGATCCAGGCCAAGTACGCGGCCCTGCGGGCGTGTACGAAGCTTGCCGCCGCGCCGGCGCCGGGAGGGTAGCCCGATGCGCTACAACCGGCTCGGCACCACGGATCTGGAGCTGTCCTTGCTCGTCCTGGGCTGCGGCAACTTCGGCGGCGTCGGCTCACTGCCCGAGCTGTTCGGCCGCGGCGACGACGAACAGGCCGCGTTCGCGTTGATGGACGCGGCCCGCGAACACGGCATCACGACGTTCGACACGGCCAACTCGTACGGCGGCGGGCGTTCCGAGGAGTGGATCGGCAACTGGCTGGCCAGCCGCCGGGCGCGCGACGAGATCGTGCTGGCCACCAAGGTACGCAACCGGACCGGACCGCTGCCGGCGGATGAAGGGCTGTCCGCCCGGCACATCCGCGAGCAGATCGAGGCGAGCCTTCGCCGGCTGCGCACCGATCGGGTGGACCTCTACCTCGCGCACGCGCCCGACCCCGCGGTGCCGATCGAGGAGACGCTGGGCGCGTTCGACGAGCTGATCCGGGCCG
>DASRRF010000266.1:0-5897 GCA_035695905.1 Micromonosporaceae bacterium
TGCCCCGACGGGCCGGGCAGAGCACGAGGGCACCGGGGGGATTGCGGGAGGGCGGGCTCTGCCCCGACGGGCCGGGCAGAGCAGAAGGCGGCGTTCGGACATGCGGCAGGATGGGCGGATGCGCGGCGCCACCCAGCGAGCACCCGGCAGCAAGGCCGGGAAGGCCGTGCCCAGGTGGACCGGGTGGGTCAGCATGCCGGTCGCGCTCGCGGCCACCGCCGGCACGTTCCTGCTCGGCTGGCTGCAGAAGCTGCCGTGCCACAGCGCGGGATGGCCGTACGACTGGCAACTGATGTTTGGCCGCCGGTGCTACAGCGACCTGCCGGTGCTCTACACCGCGCGCGGGCTTGCCCAGGGGATCTTCCCGTACGCGCCGGAAGCCGGAAACGGTCTGGAGTACCCGGTGGTCACCGGGGTGGTGATGGACCTGACGGCGCGGCTGAGCCGGTGGCTGACCGCCGGATCGGATCCGTTGGCGCCCGCGGCGATACAGACCTTCGTCGAGCTGACCGCGCTGCTGTTGCTGTGCTGCGCGCTGATCGCGGTGTGGGCCACCGCGAACACCCGCGGCCGCCCGGTCGACGGGCTTCTGGTGGCGATCGCGCCGACGCTCGCGCTCACCGGCACGATCAACTGGGACCTGCTCGCGGTGGCCGCCACCGCGCTCGCCGTACTCGCCTGGGCCCGCGAGCGCCCGGCGCTGGCGGGCGCGCTACTCGGGCTCGGTGCGGCGGCGAAGCTCTATCCGGTCCTGTTGCTCGGCCCGATCGTGGTACTGGCCCTGCGGGCCGGTGCGCCACGGCGCGCGTTGCGGGCGGTCGGTGCCGCCGCGGTCACCTGGGTCGCGGTGAACCTGCCGATCGCGATCGCGTACCCGGCCGGCTGGGCGGAGTTCTGGCGGTTCAACGCGCACCGGCCGGCCGAGTTCGGCTCGGTCTGGTACGCGCTCGGCCTGCTCGGGCACCCGGTCGGTGCGTTGAACCCGATCGCGATCGGGCTCTTCGCCGTCGCGGCCGCCGGCATCGGCGTACTCGCGATGAAAGCACCGCGCCCACCGAGCCTAGCCGCGCTGGGCTTCCTCACCGTCGCCGCGTTCGTGGTGACCAACAAGGTCTACTCACCGCAGTACGTCCTGTGGCTGCTCCCGCTCGCCGTGCTCGCCAGACCGTCCATTGTGGAGCTGCTGGCCTGGCAGGCGGCCGAGGTCTACTACTGGTGGTCGGTCTGGGGGTACCTCGGCACCGGGCTGGTCGGGCACTATCCGGCCGCGACGTTCCTGCGGATCGGTGCCACGCTGTGGCTCGCGGCGCGGGTGGTGTGGCAGATCCTTCATCCGCCGGTGCAGTGCGAGCCGCAGCCATGTGCCTGCAGCTTGCGCCAGGTGGAACCGTCCGCCGAGTACGCCGCATAGCCGGTCGCCACGACGTCCAGCGCGACGTAGCCGCCCGGCGTACGGACCAGCCGGCCGAACCTCGGCATGTCGTTGCTGCGCTGGAAAGTTGCGCCGTCGGTCTCGCTGACGTACCAGATGCCGCCGGCGTCGGCCAGTAGGAGCCGGCCGTCCAGCAGCGGCACCAGTTCGCCGGCGATCGTCACCGGGTCGCCGCCGCCGCGCCAGGTCTGCGCGAATGCTGCTCCGGTCGTCGGCGAGTGGTAGATCGCGTGCAGCACCGTACGGGCCTCGTCCTGCGACATCACCACGGCGTACGCGTGCGCGCCGAGGGTGGACACCTGCGCCCAGGCGCTGGACGGGCCGGACAGGTCGGTGCGCTGCCAGGTGGCGCCCCGATCGCGGGTGACCGCGACCGCCGGGTGGCCGTCCACGTCGCCGCCGACCCACCAGCCGCCGTCGGCGGAGGCGGTGGCGGCGACCCACCGGACGGTCATGGCCGGTTGGTTCGCCAGCTTCCCGCGCGCCGCGTACCTCCCGGAAAAGACCTCGACCTCGGCGGTGCGCGCGTTGAGCACCAGCCGGTCGCCCGGATCGACCTTGGCAACGGTTGCGCCGGGCGCCGCGGTCGCCGGCCGCCATGTGGCGCCGCCGTCCGCCGAGATCGTTGCGGTGCCGTCGTCGGTTGGGTCCAGCAGCAGGGTGTGGTCGTCGAGCGCGATCAGGTCGGGTACGGTCGCCAGGCTCGACGCACGGTCCGGCAGCGCCCGGGTGTGCCAGGTGACCCCACCGTCGGCGGTCTCGCCGAGGATGAGCCGGCAACCCCAGCCGCCCTCGGTGCAGTCCGCGGTGAGCAGCCAACCGTGGTCCGGGCCGGTGAACTCGACGTCCCGCAACGCGCCCGGTATGTCAGCGACGGCCAGGTCCACGTTCAGGCCGTTCAGGGTCACCCCGAGGTCGGTGAAGACCATGTAGTTCGTGCTGGACGGGTTCGGGGTGGCCGCCGGGGGGGCGGGCGGTGCGCTGAGGTGGCCGGACCACGGGCGCAGGACGGCAAGGACGGCAACCAGGACCAGTCCGGCCGCGGCGGTGGCCCGGGCGGTACGCCGCCGGCGCCGCAGCCGGGCGGCCCTACCGGTGATCCGGTCGAGGCCGGGCTGCTCGATCTCGCCCAGTAGCTCGGTACGCGATGCGGCAAGGCGGTCATCCAGGCTACGCACGGGTCACCTCCTCGATGTCCTCGTCGACCCGGTAGCCGCCGAGCCGGGTGGCCAGTGCCGCCCGGCCGCGGGAGAGCCGGGACTTCACCGTGCCGGTCGGGATCTCCAGCACCCGGCCGACCTCTTCGACCGGCAGGTCGGCCAGGTAATGCAGCACGATCACCTCACGGAACTGGCGGGAGATGCCGGCCAGCGCGTCGCGCAGGTCGGCCCGTTCCGGTTCCGGGCCGGGCTCGACGATCCGCGCGGTGGGCCGGTCGCGCAGCAGGATCGTGTCCAGCAGCTTGCGCCGCCGCCAGCGCCGCCGGACCACGTTGATCGCCACGGTACGCAGCCAGGCCTCCGGGTTCTCCACGTCGGCGAGCCCGCGCGGCCGGGCCAGCGCCCGGGCGAACGCCTCCTGCACGACGTCCTGTGCTTCGGTCAGATCCGTGGTGAACGCGAACAACTGCGCGACCAACCGGCGGTAACAGGCGTGGTACAGCTCGCCCAGCCCCTGCTCCGCGCCGTGCCGGTCGGCCGCCCGCACCCACCACCGTCCTCTCCCCGGGTTTCGAGGGTACGAGCCCCGGCCGACAGTCCCGGTTCCCAGGTGCCAGAATTGCCCGCATGTCTGTCGCGGGCCGTCCGAGGGTGCTGTCCGGCATCCAACCCACCGCCGACTCGTTCCATCTCGGCAACTACCTCGGTGCGCTGCGGAACTGGGTGGCGATGCAGGACACTCACGACACGTTCTACTGCGTGGTCGACCTGCACGCGATCACCGCTGGACACGAACCGGCGCTGCTGCGGGCCCGTACCCGGGCCAGCGCGGCCCAGCTCTTCGCGATCGGGCTGGACCCGGAGCGGTGCACGCTCTTCGTCCAGTCCCAGGTGGCCGAGCACGCCCAGCTCGGCTGGGTGATGGGCTGCCTGACCGGGTTCGGCGAGGCGTCCAGGATGATCCAGTTCAAGGACAAGTCGGCCAAACAGGGCGCCGACCGGGCCTCGGTCGGGCTGTTCACGTACCCGATCCTGCAGGCCGCGGACATCCTGCTGTACCAGGCCGACGCGGTGCCGGTCGGTGAGGACCAGCGGCAGCACCTGGAGCTCACCCGGGACCTGGCCCAGCGGTTCAACACGCTGTACGGGACCACGTTCACCGTGCCCGAGCCGTACATCCTGCGGGACACTGCGAAGATCACAGACCTGCAGGAGCCGACCGCCAAGATGTCCAAGTCGGCCTCGTCGCAGAACGGGCTGATCGAGTTATTGGAGGACCCGGCCCGGGTGGCGAAGAAGATCAGGTCGGCGGTCACCGATACCGGGCGGGAGATCCTCTTCGACCCGGCCCGCAAGCCCGGGGTGTCCAACCTGCTGACCATCTATTCGGCACTCTCCGGCCGTACCATCGAGGACCTGGTCGCGGCGTACCAGGGCAAGGGGTACGGGGAGCTGAAGGGCGACCTGGCCGACGTGGTGGTCGGCTTCCTGCGGCCGATCCAGCAGCGGACCGCGGCCTACCTGGACGATCCCGCGCAGCTGGACAAGTTGCTGGCGGTCGGGGCGGAGAAGGCGCGCGCGGTCGCGTCGGTCACGCTGGCCTCGGCGTACGAGAGAGTTGGCTTCCTGGCGCCAGCCAGGATCGATCAGCTCGGCCTGGCGCCGGCGCCGGTTCGTGATCAGGGCTGAACCGGCGTGCAGGTCGGCGTCGCGATCGACATACCGCAGCCGTGGGGCGAGCAGCTGACCCGCCGGCGCGCCGCGGCGGGTGACCCGGTCGCCGCGCACATCCCGGCGCACCTGACCCTGCTCGGCCCGACCGAGGTCGATCCCGCCCGGCTGGCCGAGGTGGACGACCATCTCGCCGCGGTGGCGGCCGGGCATTCGCCGTACCCGTTGCACCTGCGCGGGACCGGGACGTTCCGGCCATTGACCCAGGTGGTTTTCGTTGCGGTCGCCACGGGTATTTCAGAGTGCGAACGGCTGGCCGGCGCGGTCCGGGCGGCCCCGGCGCTGCAGCGCGAGCAGCGGTTTCCGTACCACCCGCACGTGACCGTGGCACAGGATGTGCCGACCGAGGCACTGGACGCCGTGTACGAGGACCTCGCCGGGTTCGAGGCGCGCTTCCTGGTGGACGGCTTCCGGCTCTTCGAACATGAGGCGGAGGGGCCATGGCGGCTCCGGCAGGACTTCCGGCTGGCCGGGCAGTGAACCCGGCGACACCGTTTCACGCGATTCACCGGTGGTACGAGCGCACGATCGCCTGGGCGCGCCGCCGATCCCGCCGGTTCGACCACTTCTGGCGGGCCCGGGAGCGGTACAACGAGGTGCTGGGCGGGCGGCTCGCCGCGGCCATTGCGTACTATGCGTTCTTCGCAGCTTTTGCCCTGGCGCTCGTTGCGTACTCCATCCTGGGTTACGCCCTGAGCTCGAACAGCGACCTCAAGGGCAGCGTCAGCGACTACCTGACGGCGAACCTGCCTTGGCTGGAGGTCAGCTCGATCGAGTACCCGCGCGGGCGGTTCGCGGTGATCGGTTTCGTCGGGCTGATCCTGACCGGGCTCGGCTGGGTCGAGGGCATGCGCTCGTCCCAGCGGCTGATCTGGAAGCTGGATGAGCAGCCCGGCAACCTGGTCATCCGGCGCCTGGTGGACCTGGGCATGCTGGCCGGGCTCGGCATCCTGCTGGCGATCTCGCTCTGGGTCACTTCCGGGGTGCGGAGCCTGCTGTTCTGGTTCACCCCGGAGTACCTGACGCCGCTCATGCAGGACGCGCTGAACTGGGCCGGGGTGGCCCTGGGCTGGCTGGTCAACCTGCTGCTCGCGGCCGCGTTGCTGGCCGGGGTACCGCGGCTGCGGATGCCACCGCGCCGGCTGCTGCCACCCGCGCTGATCGTGGCGACCGGGCTGACCGTGCTGGCCACGATCGGCTCGTTCATCTTCACCCGGACCAAGGAGAATCCGGCGTACGCGCTGGCCAGCAGCTTTGTCGGGCTGCTGCTTTTCTTCTACCTGTTCAGCCAGCTGATCCTGTTCGGCGCGGCGCTCGCGGCAACCAGCCGGTACGGGCGGGTGATGGACCTGGCCGCGGGTCCGCCGCCGGCCGCTCCCGCGCCCGAACCCGCGCCGGAACCTGCTGGTGGTGCTTCGGGCGAGGCTTAGCCCACCTCGGGGAGTTTTCGGGGGAGGATGGGCGGGTGGGCGCACTAGTGACCTTGGAGCTTCCGGACGACTCGCCGGCGCTCGAATTGCCATGGATCATCACGTTCGGGCCGCTGAGCGACGACGAGGAGTGGGAGCCGGTGG
>DASRRF010000267.1:0-7456 GCA_035695905.1 Micromonosporaceae bacterium
TCCGTACTGGTCTCTGGCGCGGGCGCGCAGGCCGCGGCCGAGTACGCCGGACGCATCGCCGCGCTGCCGGACGTCACCGGCGCGCGGGTTACCGCCAACCGGAGTGACACGTCGCTGATTTCGGTGGCCTATCCGGGAAAGCCGAGCGACCAGCGGGCCAGGGATGTGGTGACCAGGGTACGGGCATTGGATCCGCCGGCCGGCGCACAGGTGCTCGTCGGCGGCCGGCCGGCCGCGGACCTGGACCAGTTGGCCAGCCTCGGCGGCCGGTTGCCGTGGATGGCGTTGCTGGTCGGTGTCGTCACGATGGTGTTGCTGTTCCTCGCGTTCGGCTCGGTACTGCTGCCGGTCAAGGCGGTACTCATGAACATCGTGTCGATCGGTGCGTCGTTCGGCGTGGTTGTCTGGGTGTTCCAGGATGGACACCTGTCCGGCGTACTGGGTTTCACCCCGACCGGCTTCCTGGAACCCACCGACCTCATCCTCATGCTGGCTGTCCTATTTGGACTGTCCACCGACTACGAGGTCTTCCTGCTGTCCCGGGTACGCGAAGAGTGGGACCGTACCGGCGACAACCGGCAGGCCGTCGCGAACGGGCTGCAGCGCACCGGCGGCATCATCACCGCGGCGGCACTGCTGCTGATCATCGTGATCGGCGGGTTCGCCACCGGCGGTACCACGTCCATCAAGATGCTCGGTGTCGGTGCGGTGGTGGCGATCGCGGTGGACGCGATGCTCGTCCGGGCGCTGCTCGTACCCGCGACCATGCGGCTGCTCGGCCGGTGGAACTGGTGGGCACCCGGTCCGCTGGCCAACGTCTACCGGCGGTACGGCCTGCGCGAGCCAGCCACCGCGCCCGATCGGGAACCGGTTCCGGCGCAACAGGCCGAGATAGGCGCGCTCCTCGCCCACCGGCCGGTGCCGCTGACCCGGAGGCGGTGACGGGGTGCATATCGAGTTCACCGCCGCCCGGGACCGCCAGTACATGATCCAACTGGCCCGCACCGTCACCGCGCGGGCCCGGCGATCCCTGGTCGTCATGGGCGTGTTCCTGATGGTGGCCAGCCTGCCAGGCCTGGCCGGTGAGGCGTGGGCGGTACTGGCCAGCCTGCTCGTGTTCTTGGTCGGGTTCTCGTTGGTCATGATCGCGGTGCGCCTGGTCGGTTCGCTGGTCGGTCGGATGCCCGAGCACATGTTCACGCCGCGGTCGTACGTGCTTACGCCGGAGAAGCTGCGGGTGGTGTCCCAGGTCGCCACCCACGAGTACCGGTGGGAGGCGTTCCGCGTCGCGCGGCCGGTCCCGTTCGGCCTCCTGCTCCGGCTGGCCGGGCAGGACTCGTACGGGGACATCCCGCGATCCGGCTGCACCGACGAGGAGTGGGCACAGCTGGGCGAGTTTCTCGCCCAGCACCGGCTGCTCAGGGCGGGCACCGGATCGGGGACAATGAGCGGGTGACGAACCCCCGCGACATCGTCCTGCTCGGCTCGACCGGCTCGGTCGGCTCGCAGGCGGTAGACATCGTGCGCCGCAACCCGGATCGCTTCCGGGTGGTCGCACTCGGTGCGGGTGGCGGGAACGTCGCGCTCCTCGCCGAACAGGCGCTCACCCTCGGCGTCGAGGCGGTCGGGCTGGCCCGCGCATCCGCGGCGCAGGATCTGCAGCTGGCCTTCTACACCGAAGCACAGCGCCGGGGGTACGCGCACGGCGGGTTTCGCATCCCGAAGATCCTGACCGGCCCAACCGCGATGACCGAGCTCGCCCAGTGGCCGTGCCACACCGTACTCAACGGTGTCGTCGGGTCGCTTGGACTGGCGCCGACGCTGGCCGCGCTGCGCTCCGGCCGTACCCTCGCGCTGGCCAACAAGGAGTCGCTGGTAGCCGGCGGCCCCTTGGTCAAGGCCGCGGTGACGCGGCCGGGGCAGATCGTCCCGGTCGACTCCGAGCACTCCGCGCTGGCCCAATGCCTGCGCGCCGGCACCCATCCGGAGGTGCGCCGGCTGGTGCTCACCGCCAGCGGCGGCCCGTTCCGCGGGCGGCGGCGCGCGGAGCTCGGCGAGGTGACGCCCGAGCAGGCGCTGCGCCACCCGACCTGGGACATGGGGCCGGTTGTCACGATCAACAGTGCCACGCTGGTGAACAAGGGCCTTGAGCTGATCGAGGCGCACGAGCTGTTCGACATCGCGTACCCGCGGATCGAGGTGGTTGTCCACCCGCAGTCCGTACTCCATTCGATGGTGGAGTTCGTCGATGGTTCCACGATCGCCCAGGCCAGCCCCCCGGACATGCGGCTGCCGATCGCGCTTGCGCTGGGCTGGCCGGACCGGGTGGACGGTGCGGCCGCCGCGGTGGACTGGACCGCGGCGCACTCCTGGGAGCTGAGCCCGCTGGACGGTGAGGCGTTCCCGGCGGTCGCACTCGCCAAGGCCGCGGGCACCGCCGGGCACTGCCGGCCGGCGATTTTCAACGCGGCGAACGAGGAGTGTGTGGCCGCTTTCGTCGAGCACCGGCTGCCGTTCCTGGGAATCGTCGACACCCTGACGCGCGTGCTGGACGAAGCGCCCGATTTCCCCGAACCAGGTACCGTCGAGGAGGTACTCGCCGCGGAGGCCTGGGCCCGCGCCCGCGCGCGGGAGATCATCACGGAAGCGGCGCCGAAGGGAGCCTGATGGCCTACGCACTCGGGGTGCTGCTGTTTGCCCTCGCCATCTTGATTTCCGTCTGCCTGCATGAAGCCGGACATATGGTTACGGCAAAGGCATTCGGGATGAAGGTCACCAGGTACTTCGTCGGCTTCGGCCCGACACTGTGGTCCTTCCGCCGGGGTGAGACCGAGTACGGCGTCAAGGGGATCCCGCTCGGCGGCTTCGTCAAGATCGTCGGCATGACGCCGCAGGACGACGACGTCGACCCCAAGGACGAGCCGCGGGCGATGTGGCGCTTCCCGCTGTGGAAGCGGACCGTGGTGATGTCCGCCGGTTCGGCGACCCATTTCCTGCTCGCGTTCGTGGCGTTGTGGTTCACCGCGATGTTCGTCGGGTTGCCGAACCCGGCGCTGGCCGACCAGCTGCCGGCGTACGTGAAGGTGGCGCACTGTGTGATCGTCGAGAACGTGCAGCGGGAGTGCCGGGATGGCGATCCGGTCGCCCCGGCGGAGGTCGCCGGTCTCAAGGACGGCGACAAGATCGTTTCGATCAGCGGCGAACAGATCGCCACCTACGACGATCTGGTCCGCGTGATCCGCAAGGTGCCGCCCGGCCCGACCCCGGTGGGGTACGAGCGCAACGGCGGTGCCTACCTGATCACGATGGACCTCGCCGCGGTCCAGCGGGCACCGATCGACAACCAGGGTGGCCCGGTGGGCACGGTCGCCGCGATGGGCGTCGCCGGTACGCTCCCGCCCGGCATGCCGGTCACCGTGACGTACGGACCGATCGACTCGATCGGCGCCTCGGCCGACTACTCCGGGCAGATGGTCGCCGCCACGTTCCAGTCGCTGAAGACGTTCCCGGAGAAGATCCCGCGACTGTGGGCCGCGCTCGGCGGTGGGCAGCGCGACGCGGACACACCGATCAGCGTGGTCGGCGCGACCCGGCTCGGCGGCGAAGCGGCGCAGCACAGCGCCTGGCAGATCTTCCTCTACCTGTTCATCGGGCTGAACTTCTTCGTGGGCATCTTCAACCTGCTGCCGATCCTGCCGGTGGACGGCGGGCACATCGCGATCGCGTGGTTCGAGCGGATCCGCTCGTGGATCTACGCCCGGCTGGGCCGGCCGGATCCGGGAAGGGTGGACTATTTCAAACTGATGCCGATCACGTACGCGATAATTGTGATCTTCGGCGGCTTCACATTGTTGACGGTCGCCGCGGACATCATCAACCCGATCACTCTCTTCGGCCGGTGAGTACGTGACAACGATCAACCTCGGCATGCCTTCCGCTCCCGCGCCGGCGTTGGCCTCGCGCCGCGTGTCGCGCCAGATCATGGTGGGCGCGGTACCGGTCGGCGGCGGCGCGCCGGTCTCCGTACAGTCGATGACCACCACGCTCACCGCGGACGTGAACGCGACGTTGCAGCAGATCGCCGAGCTGACCGCGACCGGCTGCCAGATCGTGCGGGTGGCCGTACCGTCACAGGACGACGTCGAGGCGCTGCCGGCGATCGCCCGCAAGTCGCAGATCCCGGTGATCGCGGATATCCATTTCCAGCCGAGGTACGTGTTCGCGGCGATCGACGCCGGCTGTGCCGCGGTACGGGTGAACCCGGGGAACATCAAGAAGTTCGACGACAAGGTGGCCGAGATCGCCCGCGCGGCCACCGACGCCGCTACGCCGATCCGGATCGGGGTGAACGCCGGCTCGCTGGATCCGCGACTGCTGGCCAAGTACGGCAAGGCCACCGCGGAGGCGCTGGTCGAGTCCGCGTTGTGGGAGTGTTCGCTGTTCGAGGAGCACGGCTTCCGGGACATCAAGATTTCGGTGAAGCACAACGATCCGGTGGTGATGATCCGGGCGTACCGGCAGCTTGCTGAGCAGTGCGACTACCCGCTGCACCTCGGCGTGACCGAGGCCGGCCCGGCATTCCAGGGGACGATCAAGTCGGCGGTGGCATTCGGCGCGCTGCTCGCCGAGGGGATTGGGGACACGATCCGGGTGTCGCTGTCCGCCCCGCCGGTCGAGGAGGTCAAGGTCGGTTCGGCGATCCTGGAGTCGCTGGGGCTGCGCGAGCGGGGCCTGGAGATCGTGTCCTGCCCGTCTTGCGGCCGGGCCCAGGTCGACGTCTACACGCTCGCCGAGGAGGTCACCGCCGGCCTCGAGGGGCTGCCCGTACCGCTTAGGGTCGCCGTGATGGGGTGTGTGGTCAACGGACCCGGCGAGGCGCGCGAGGCGGATCTCGGGGTCGCCTCCGGCAACGGCAAGGGCCAGATCTTCGTACGCGGTGAGGTAATCAAGACGGTGCCCGAGTCGCAGATCGTCGAGACGCTGATCGAGGAGGCGCTCCGGTTGGCCGAGGAGATGGGCGCCGAGCTGCCCGAGGAGCTGCGCGGCTTGGCGGCCGGCCCGACCGTGACGGTGCACTGACACGGCCGTCACCGCCCTCGACTCCAGATAGACGCTGGCCTATCTACTCCAAGTTGATCTCTCTTCAATCGGGTAGATAGGCCAACGTCTATTGCTGGCGGCGGGGCACTGCGGCCCCGCTGGGCGATGGGCGGGGCATCGCGTGCGGTGCCCCGCGGGGCGGTCACTCGCTCTCGGCGAGGATCGCGTACAGCTTGCGCTTGGTCTCATTGAGGACCTCGAGCGCGCGGGTGCGCTGCTCGTCCGTGCCGGCGAAGCCGACCTGCCGCAAGGCGTTCATGATCCCGAATGCGGCGTCCCGGAAGTCCTGCGCCTGCGACACGGTGTCGTCGGCGTACTCCTGCCACGGTGCCTGGGTGCGCCCGGCCTCTTCCCGGCCGGTGTCGGTGAGCGTGAAACGTCGCCGGCCGCCCGCCTCCTCCGGCGAGCTCACGATCAGACCCTCGTCCTCCAGTAGCTGCAGGGTGGGGTAGATCGACCCCGGACTTGGCCGCCAGATCCCGCCGGTGCGGGCGTCGAGTTCCTGGATCATCTCGTACCCGTGCATCGGGCGTTCGGCGAGCAGTGCGAGCACCGCTGCGCGGACGTTGCCGCGACTGCGGCCCCGACCCCGACCGCGCCCACCGGGACCGTGCCCCGGGTGGCCGTGCTGGCCGAACCCTTGACGCCACCCGCCAAACGCGAACTGTCGCTGTTGTTCATGCATCCATCTACGCATGTGATCTTGCCTCTCTTCTCAATCCTGTCGTTGATGTGTTGACGATATATCGGCAACGCATCGCTGACAAGGCCTCCCCGACGAAATCTTTCCGGCCGTGGCAGATTGGTAGGCGTGCTGACCCTCTCCGCACGCCCGCTCGGGGTCTCCGATCGCGGCGCCGTCGAGCGCGTGCTCGACGCGGACCCGATCGCCGCGGCACAGGTCGCCGAGCGGGTACGGGTGACCGGACTGAGCAGGCGACGTACCGATGGCCAGGTGTTCGGTTACGGCGCGCGACGGCACTTGGACGCGGTGTGCTGGCTCGGTGGAAACGTCATCCCGGTCGGCGCGACGGGTCCGGCCATCGATGCGTTCGCCGCCGCGGTCGCTGCGCGTCCGCGGACCTGCACCTCGCTGATCGGTTCGGCGGTCGGCGTACTCGGGCTCTGGGACCGGCTCGCGGCGGCCTGGGGTCCGGCCCGGGAGGTCCGTGCGGTGCAGCCTCTGCTGGTCGCGCACGCGCCGCCGCCGGTCGTGCCGGATCCACGGGTACGGCTGGTCCGCCCGGACGAGATCGATGTGCTCTACCCGGCGTCGGTGGCGATGTACACCGAGGAGGTGGGCGTCTCGCCGCTGCTGGACGACGGGGGGAGCGGCTACCGGGCGCGGGTCGCCGAGCTGGTACGCACCCGCCGCGCGTACGCCCGGATTGCCGGCGGCCGGGTGGTCTTCAAGGCCGAGCTGGCCATCGTGACCCGGCACACCGCGCAGGTCCAGGGGGTCTGGGTGGCACCGGAGCTGCGCGGGCGCGGCTTGGCGGCGGCCGGCGTGGCGGCCGTGGTCAGCGATGCCCTGCATCGGGTGGCACCGTCGGTGAGCCTGTACGTGAACGACTTCAACGTCGCGGCCCGGCGGGTGTACGCCCGGTGCGGTTTCCGCCGGGTTGGCACGTTTGCCACCGTGCTGTTCTAGTCCGGCGTCTCACATTCCGGGAAGCTGATGCCGCGTCGGGGCCGTTGGCCGTGACAATGAGTGTGTTAGCCAGTACGTTAAGTAACGAAACGGGCCAGCCTAGGTTACGGGCGCCCCGGCGTCACGGCCAGCGAGGTGAGCACCCCGATGGGGCGGATCGTCAAGCAGGTCTCCGAGAACACCACGAAGTACTACTGGTATCCAGGAGACAAGAAAGAGTGGATCCGCGCCGGGATCGCCCTCGGCATCGGTGCGGCCGCGTTCGGCATTCTCAGCATGCTGATGCACGACACCCTGGTGGCGACCGTGGTTGGCTGTTCCCTCACGCTCGCGGTCGCGGGCATGAACTTCGGCCGCCGCGACGCCCGGGCGCTGTCCGGCTTCCCCGATCTCGGCGACAAGGCGGCGCGCCGGGCCGCCATCGCGCACACCGGGCGTGCCGCATGGCGGGGGATGGTCGAGGGCTTCGCCGGCGCCGCGGCCGCGGTGATCATCCTGAACCTGCCGCACCGTGGGGTTCTGCCGGACTGGGTACTGCCGCTCGTACCCGCGGTTGTCGGTGCGCTCGCGCACCAGGCCGGCATGCTGTACGAGCAGCTCGGCCAGGCGCAGGCCCGATCCACCGCGGCGGCCACGCCGGACGCGACGGCCCCGGTCCTCGAGGTGGCCGGCTCGAAGTAACCCGCGGCTGGCCGGCTCGACGAA
>DASRRF010000268.1:0-2571 GCA_035695905.1 Micromonosporaceae bacterium
GTCCTCGCGCCCGGGCTCGCGCAGGTGGGTGTGCAGGTCGACGAGGCCGGGCAGGGCGACCAGCCCGTCCGCGTCGAGCACCTCGGCGCCGGGTGCGGTCAGGCCACGACCGGCCTCGACCACCATGCCGTCGCGCACCAGCAGGTCGGTGGGCTCACCGCCGACCACCCGCACGCCCTTGATGTGGTACGGCCTCATTTCTGGGTACCCCCCAGCAGTAGGTAGAGCACGGCCATCCGGACCGATACCCCGTTGGCCACCTGCTCGACGATCGTGGATCGCGGCGAGTCGGCGACCTCGGGGGCGATTTCCATGCCGCGGTTCATCGGTCCCGGGTGCATGACGACGGCGTGCTGCGGCAGCCGGCGCAGCCGGGCGGAGTCGAGGCCGTATCTGCGGGCGTACTCCCGGGCCGAAGGAAAGAATGAGTCGGCCATCCGCTCGCGCTGTACCCGCAACATCATCACGACGTCGGCCTGCGGCAGCACCGCGTCGAGGTCGTAGCTGGTGCGGGCCGGCCAGCCGGTCACCCCGACCGGCAGCAGCGTCGGCGGACCGACCAGGGTCACCTGCGCGCCGAGCGTGTCCAGCAGCAGCACGTTGGACCGGGCCACCCGGCTGTGCAGCACGTCGCCGACGATGGCCACCCGCAAGCCGTCCAGCCGGCCCAACCGGGACCGCATCGTGTACGCGTCGAGCAGCGCCTGCGTCGGGTGCTCGTGGGTACCGTCACCGGCGTTGAGCACGCTGCCGTCCACCCAACCGGCCAGCCGGTGCGGGGCGCCGGAGGCCGGGTGCCGGATGACCACCGCGTCGGCGCCCATCGCCTGCAGGGTCAGCGCGGTGTCCTTCAGGCTCTCGCCCTTGGACACGCTGGAACCCTTCGCGGTGAAATTGATCACGTCGGCGCTCAGCCGCTTGGCGGCCGCCTCGAAGCTGATCCGGGTCCGGGTCGAGTCCTCGTAGAACAGGTTCACCACGGTCCTGCCGCGCAGCGTGGGCAGCTTCTTCACCTCGCGCCCGGACACGCTGGCCATCTCAGCGGCGGTGTCCAGCACAAGCGTCGCGGTGTCCAGGTCGAGATCGCCCGCGGAGAGCAGATGCTTCATGAGGCCTCCTGCCTGATCCGTACCTCGTCCACCCCGTCCACCTCGTTGACGAGCACCCGGACGCTCTCGGTGAGCGCGGTCGGGATGTTCTTGCCCACGTAGTCGGCCCGGATCGGCAGCTCGCGGTGGCCGCGGTCGACGAGTACGGCGAGTTGGACGGCCCGCGGGCGGCCCAGATCACCGAGTGCGTCCAGGGCGGCCCGCACGGTACGGCCGGAGAAGAGCACGTCATCGACCAGGATCACCCGGAGACCGTCGATGCCGCCGGCCGGTATGTCGGTCGGCCCGAGCGCCCGGGTGCCGCGTAACCGCAGGTCATCGCGGTAGAGCGTGATGTCCAGCGCGCCGGCCGGTACCTCGACACCCTCAAAGGCGTGGATCCGTGCGGCCAGCCGGTGGGCCAGCGGTACACCACGGGTGGGTATGCCGAACAGGACGGTCTGCGCCGCGCCGTGCGTCTTCTCCAGGATCTGGTGCGCGATGCGATCGACCACGCGATGCAGGTCGTCAGCGCTGAGAATGAGTTTCCCGGTGGGCGGCGCATCAGGGTACGCCACGATGGACCTCCTTCTCCGCCTCACGGGACGGGTCGTTAAAGGATGTCTACTGTCGCCGGACAGGCTATCAGCGCCCGGGCAGCACACCGGTCCGGCACGCCCCGGGG
This sequence comes from Micromonosporaceae bacterium, assembly GCA_035695905.1. Taxonomy (GTDB): domain Bacteria; phylum Actinomycetota; class Actinomycetes; order Mycobacteriales; family Micromonosporaceae; genus EFPC-2. The sequence continues at coordinate 1,774 of DASRRF010000268.1, forward strand.
CCGGTGTGACATCCGTGACCACGGTGCGCTCATACCCTGAACTTGCCCCGATCTTGAATACGGGAGGGTAACGAGCACTTGACCGGACCTCCGTCGCCACGTACCGTCACGCTCCGTAGCGATCGCTGGGGTGGCACTCACCGGCCGGATGAGTGGCCGGCATCAGGCAGCCCCTGGGGAACCACTGGAGTGTCCGCATGCCCTCTGAGTACGCCAAGTCCCTGGGCGCCCGCCTGCGCTCCATCCGTCAGCAGCAGGGGCTCTCCCTGCAAGGGGTGGAGGAGAAGTCGAACGGGCGCTGGAAGGCCGTCGTCGTCGGCTCGTACGAGCGCGGCGACCGGGCGGTCACCGTCTCGCGCCTCGCCGAGCTCGCGGAGTTCTACCGCGTACCCGTCGCCGAGCTGCTGCCCGATGGCACCGGCATCCGGCACGACTCGGCCGGCAAGATCGTCCTCGACCTGGAGCGGCTGTACGACCTCACCGAGGACGACCTCACCTATGTCGCCCGGTACGCCCGGGCGATCCAGCAGCAGCGTGGCGACTACAACGGCCGGGTGCTCTCGATCCGCGCCGACGACCTGCGCGCGCTGGCCATCGTGTACGACTGCTCGACCGAGGACCTCGTGGAGAAGCTCAACGAGCACGGCGTGCTGGTCGAGGACCCGCGCGCGTTCTTCGCATCCTGACGCCGCCGGCCGCCTGACCCAGGGCGCCCTTGGGTCAGGTGACCGGGCGTACGTAGTCCGAGATGCGGCCGAGTACGCCGTTGAGGTAGCGCGGCGAGTCCACGGTGGACAG
>DASRRF010000269.1:0-4117 GCA_035695905.1 Micromonosporaceae bacterium
CGGTGAGCACCTCTAGGGTGACGCTCACCGCGCCACCCCAGGAGAACGTGCCGTCAATCCATTGCGGTCACTCATAGTTATGAGAGAGGCTACACCGTGCCACGCTGTCCGGGGAGCCCCGTACTCCGTGGCGATCGGTCAGCAAACCCGGTCTGATCAGGTGTTGTGGTGAATGCGCGAGCGCACTACGCGACTGCGACGTTGATCACTGGGACGGCAGTCGCGGTACGGCTCGCGTAGGGTAGGCGCACACTCCGGCACGCTTGGAGGCGAAGTATGGGCAGTCGCTGGTTCTCGGTCGTCGTCGACGCACAGGACCCTCCGCGGCTCGCACGCTGGTGGGCCGAGGTGTTGGGTTTCAAGGTGTGGCAGGACGGCGAAGAGGTGTGGATCGCCCGCGACGATTCGTCGTACCCGGGACTGCTCTTCGTTCCTGTGCCGGAGCGCAAGGCGACAAAGAACCGGCTGCACTTCGACCTCAACCCCGACGAGCAGGAGGCCGAGGTGGAACGGTTGGTGGACATGGGGGCACGCCGGGTGGACGTCGGGCAGGGCGAGGCGGTGAGCTGGGTGGTGCTTGCTGACCCGGAGGGCAACGAGTTCTGCGTGCTGCGGGCGCGCCAGCAATGACGCCGGTCACTGAGACCGTCTGGCTCGTCCCGCATACGCATTGGGACCGCGAGTGGTACGAACCCTTCCAGCGCTTCCGGTTGCGCCTGGTCGACCTGCTTGACGACGTTATCGGGCGCGCCGAGGCCGATCCGAGTTTCCACTTCACCCTCGACGGCCAGCTCGCGGTCGTCGATGACTATCTGGAGGTACGGCCGGAGGCGGCCGACCGGATCGCCGCGTTGGTCCACAGTGGACAGTTTGCGATCGGGCCGTGGGCGATCCTGCTGGACGAGTTCCTATGCTCGGGCGAGAACATCGTCCGCAACCTCGAGTGGGGCCTGCGCCGGGCCGCCGAGCTCGGCGTCGTGATGCCGGTCGGCTACCTACCCGACATGTTCGGCCACTGTGCTCAGATGCCACAGATCCTCGCCGCGGCCCGGCTGCGCCAGGCATGCGTGTGGCGCGGTGTACCCGCGGCGATCACGCACCACGCGTTTGTCTGGCAAGCGCCGGATGGCACCGGCGTGCGTACCGAGTACCTGCCCGGCGGGTACGGCAACGCCGCCGAGCTGTTCGCCGAGCCGGACCGGTTGGCCGAGGCGGCACAGGGGCACGTCGACCGCGCCCGGTCCTGGTTCGGAAGCGACCCGATCCTCGCCATGTACGGCACCGACCACTCCGCCCCGTTGCCGGGGCTCGCGTCCGCGGTGGCCGCGCTCAACGGAAGTAGCACCGTCCACTTGCGACTGTCCACTCTAGCCGCCTATCTCGCGCTCTTCGACCCGGCCGACGTTGCCGGCCTGCCGGTATGGCAAGGCGAGCTGCGCAGCCATGCCCGGGCCAACATCCTGCCCGGTGTCATCTCCAACCGGCCACACCTCAAGCGCGGGCTTGCCGGGGCCGAACGGATGGTCGAGCGGTACGCTGAGCCACTCGCTACATTGTGGACACCGGCGGCTCGGTGGCCGCGACGGCTACTGGAACTCGCCTGGCAGCGACTCGTGCAATGCTCCTGCCACGACTCGGTGACCGGCTGCGGAGTGGATGACACCGCGGTCCAGGTGGCGGCACGGATCGCCGAGGCCGAGCAGATCGGCCGGGGGATCCGCGACCGCACGCTGGCTACGCTCGCGGACCGGACGCCCGGTGACTGCGTTGTCGTAGTGAACCCGTCGGCCGACAACCGCACCGGCGTCGTACGCATCGAGCTACCCGCCGACCCGGCCTGGCCGCTGGTCTCGCTGGAACTGCCGGACGGGTCAACGGCGCCGCTACAGGAGTTGGCCAGCAACGCGAACGAGGTGCTCTTAGAGACCACCCGGCCGGCGGACTGGATCGCCACCGGGCTGCGCAGGGGCTCGCTCGGCCTGGACTTCCTCGGCCGCACCGTCCAGTCGGTCGAGATCTCCGGGGACCGCGAGCTGACCGTCGTGGCCGGCCGTACCGGATCGGGTTTCACCGCCGAGCACCGCGCGCTGGCGCCGTCGGTGGCGGCCACCGCCGGCGAGTGGCGGTTGCGGGTCGTCGAGGAGCCGATGCGGACGGGGTACGCCGTCGTGCCGGTGCCGCCGCTGGGCTGGACGCAGCTGCGTGCGGTGCCCGGCGCCGTTGCGCCACCGTCCGCGGTCGTCGTTGGCGCGCGGCGCTTGGCGAACGGCGTGCTGACCGTCGACGTCGCCGGGGACGGCACGCTCACGCTGTCCACAGTAGATGGTGTGGTGCTCGCCGGGGTCGGGCGGTTGGTGGATGGCGATGATGTCGGTGACCTCTACAACTACGCGCCGCCGCCGGTCGACCGGTTGGGCGGCGAACCGGATGCGGTGACCGTGACCGTCGCCGACCACGGGCCGCTGGTTGGTGCGCTGCACGTGGTCCGGGAGTACCCGTGGCGCGAGCGCACCACCGTCGCGATGCGCGTCGAGCTGCGTACCGGGGAACCGTTCTGCCGATTGGACCTCGCGTTCACCAACCGGCACCCGGACCACCGGGTACGGCTGCACGTACCGCTGGCCGCGCCGGCAACCGAGTCGTCCGCGGAGGGCCAGTTCGCCGTGGTCACCCGCGGCCTGTCCAGCGAAGGCGGGCACGGCGAGGTGCCGATCCCCACCTTCCCGGCGTACTCCTTTGTGGACGCCGGCGGTGCCGCGCTGCTGCTGGACCAGGTCACCGAGTACGAGTTGGTGAACGGCGGTACCGAGCTGGCGGTGACGTTGCTGCGGGCCACCGGGCTGATCAGCCGCGCCGAGCACCCATCGCGCGCGGAGCCGGCCGGTCCGGTCATCGAGACGCCGCAGGCCCAGCTGATCGGCGCGGAGGTACGCACCCGGCTGGCCGTACTGCCGCACCGCGGAGGTTGGGCGCAGGCCGGTGTGCTGGCGGCGGCCGAGGCGTTCCGCTGCCCGCTGGTACCGGTACATGGGGCCGGTCCGGCCGGCGGCGAGCTGGCCGCGCGGGCCGGGCTCGCGGTGCGGGGCGACGGAGTGGTGATGACCAGCCTGCGCCGGCGCGACGGGGCGTGGCTGGAGCTGCGTGTGGTGGCGATGACCGAGCAGCCGACGGTGGCCAGCATCGGCCCGGTGACCGCGGCCCGCCGCGCCGACCTGCTCGGCGGACCCGGCGCTGAGCTGTCCATCGTGGACGGACAGCTGGCGGTGCCGCTGCGCCCCTGGGAGATCGCCACAGTTCAGCTCCAGATGTCCCCATGATCGCCCCAACTTTCAGGAAGTCGCGGCATCGAGGGCCGCGGGACACCGCGACTTCCTGAAAAGCGAGCCGGTCATGGGTGGAGCGGGCGGGTGGCGGAAGGCGGCGGCGCGGGCGGTCAGGTGGACAGGGCCATGATCTGGGTGCGGTGGTCCTCCAGCCAATGCAGTCCGGGCTCGGCCGGGAAGCGGCTCCGGTCGCCCCGTACCACCCGGCGGCGGCCCGAGACGTCGGCGACCAGCAGTCCGTCCGCGCGCAGCGCCAGCAGCTCGTCGTCGACCCGCAGCAGTACCGGCCCGGCGGGACTCTCGCTGACCGCGACCCGCCCGGTGGCCAGGGCGTCGAGGATGGCGGCGACGGATCGATCCGCGGCGGCCACCCAGGTGGTCGGCCGGCCGAGACGTTCGGAGTGGGCCGGGGTGTGGAAGTCCGATCCGCCGACCGGCGTCACCGCCCAGTCCCACGCGAGAAGCCAGGCCAGCGGCGCCCCCCAGGTACGGTCCCACCAGCCGGAGTGCCAGACCTCGGCAAGCGGCGGCCGGTGCGGGAGTGGATGGCGCCAGGCGCAGTCCTCGCCGAGCGGATGGTTGATCGAGAACAGGCCGCCGCGAGTAGCCACAGTGGACACCCAGTCCGCGGCGGGCCGGCGGAAGTCCACCCACCCGATGTCGCCGAAGGCGTTGGCATGCCCGCGATCCGTGGTGATCTCCTGGCCGGGTAACAGGGTCACTCCATAGTGGACGGCTGCGGCGGCGAGATGGGGATGGTGGCTCACCGTGTTGTGGTCGGTGATCGCGAGGAA
>DASRRF010000270.1:0-4191 GCA_035695905.1 Micromonosporaceae bacterium
GCCGCCCGGTCACCATGGCGCGGCTGCAGATCGCCACGCACGAGCAGTTCCTCGCCGAGGGAGGCGAGATCACCGCGACGATCAGCGTGGGCAACCCGGACGTCCTCGCGTACGACCTCGTTGTCGTGCGTACCGCGATCGATCCGTGGCTGAGCATCAAGCACGGCGACCGGCCGTACGTCTCCCCCGCGCCGCGCGGCGCCATCGCGGACGTGCCGCTGCACGGCGAGGCGGTGCGCTGGGGCCGGCACGCCCTCGGTCCCGCGGTTGCCCGCGCGCTGGCCTGCGATGGGCTGATGGTGAGCGGGCCGAGCATCGGGGCCGCGCGGAACCTGAAGGTTTACCCGGTGACCGAACCGTTCCGGGCCGACGAGGCGATGCCGCGCGCGGCCGGCCTGGTCGGCGGGCACCGCTCGCGCCGCCCCGGCGAGGGCGGCGAGCTGGCCGGCGTACGGGTGTTCGGTCCGGGTGACCGGCTGCGCCGGATCGACTGGCGGGTGTCACTGCGTACCCGGCAGCTGCATGTGGCCGCCACGCTGTCCGACCGGGATGCCGAGGTCGTACTGCTGCTCGATGCACTGACCGAGGCGGGCCGCTCCGGCGGCGTGCACGGCGCATCGTCGGTACTCGACACGACGGTCCGCGCCGCGGCCGGGATCGCCGAGCACTACCTGGACCGCGGCGACCGGGTTTCCTTGCTGGAGTACGGATTCCGGCTGCGCCGGCTGCGCGCCGGATCCGGCCGGCGGCAGTATCTGACCACATTGGAATGGCTGCTCGACGTGAAGCCGTCGCCGAGCGCGTACGAGCCCGGTGGGTACTCGTTCGGCCCGCATCTGTTGTCCAGCAACGCGCTCGTCATGGTGCTCACGCCGCTGGTGGACCCGCGCTCGGCGGGCATGCTCGCCCGGTTGGCGCGGGCCGGGCGGTTCGTCGTGGCGGTCGACACGCTGCCGCGCCGGCTGCGCGTACCCGTGCATGGGACCTGGGGCCGGGTCGCCTATCAGCTGTGGTTGCTGGAGCGGGCCAACACCATCGGCCAGCTCCGCGAGCACGGCGTACCGGTGGTCACCTGGGCCGGCGCCGGCAGCCTGGACCAGGTGTTGCGGGACGTCGCGCGACTGGCCGTGGCGCCGAGGGTGGGGATGCGATCGTGACCGGTATCGTCGCCGACCTCCGCGAGGTGCGCGGCGGGTTGGTCAGCCGGGTACACCGGATCCGCACGATGATCGCGCGAGCCACCGCGGTGCCGCTTCTGGTCCGCGGCACGATATTCGTCGCGGGCGTGCTGGCGACCCTGGTGGTGTATCCGCTGCCGGTGGTCCTCCGCTCCGGCGGCCTGGTGCTGCTCGCGCTCGCGCTGCTGCCCGCCATTGCCCCGCGGTCCCGGTTGGTCACCCTTTTTCTGGGGGTCACCGTGGTCGGGTGGTTGGCAACCACGACGGGGTACGGCGAACCGGTCACCCTGCTCCGGCTGTTCGCGCTGGCCGGCAGCCTCTACGCGGTGCACAGTACGGCCGCGCTGGCCGCGTACCTGCCGTACGACGCGATCGTGTCGCCCGGCGTACTGCTGCGCTGGTTCGCCCGGGCCGGCCTGGTCATCGGCGCGACCGCGGTGCTGACCGTCTACGCACTCGTGGTCGCGGAGCTGCTGCGCGGGCGGGCCACCGCGATCGCCACGGTGGTCGGCCTCGGCGTCGCGGTGGGCGTGGCCGCGCTGCTCGCCAGCCAGCTCCGCCGGCCGGACCGGTAGGTCGACCAACCGGGGTGATGGGGAACATAGATGACCGGCAGCCCGGCGCGGGTAACGTGATCATTGTGAAGCGGATCCTTGTGGTCGGTGGCGGGCATGTCGGCTTCTACGCGGCGCTGCGGCTGTCCCGCAAGCTGAGCTACCGCAAGGCCGAGGTCACGGTCGTCGATCCACAGCCGCACATGACGTACCAACCGTTCCTGCCGGAGGCGGCGGCCGGGAACATCTCGCCGCGGCACACGGTCGTGCCGCTGCGCCGCGCGCTTCGCCGGTGCAACGTGCTGGCCGGTGAGGTTACCCGGATCGAGCACTCCCGGCGGGTGGCCACCGTCCAGCCGGTCGTCGGGCCGCCCCGCGAGGTCGGGTACGACATCATCGTCGTCGCGCCCGGCTCGGTCTCCCGTACCCTGCCGATCCCCGGACTGCGCGAGCAGGCGATCGGCTTCAAGACCATCGGCGAAGCCATCTACCTGCGCAACCACGTGCTGGAGCGGCTGGACGTCGCGGCCACCACGAACGAGGAGTCGGTACGCCGCCGCGCCCTGACGTTCGTCTTCGTCGGTGGCGGGTACGCCGGCATCGAGGCGCTGGCGGAGATGGAGGACATGACCCGCGACGCGCTGCGCTACTACCCCGAGCTCGAGCTGCGCGACATGCACTGGGTGCTGGTCGAGGCGACCCAGCGGGTGCTTCCCGAGGTGGATCCGGACATGGGCGCGTACACGGTGCGGCAGCTGCTGGAGCGTCGGCTGGACATCCGGCTCGGGACCCGGCTGGAGTCCTGTGTGGACGGTGTGGTCAAGCTCTCCGATGGGGACGAGTTCCCGGCCGACACGATCGTATGGACCGCCGGGGTCAAGCCGAGCCCGATGCTGGACAACACCGACCTGCCGCGGGACGCCAAGGGCCGGGTCACCTGCCTGGCCACCCTCCAGGTGGTCCGGCCAGATGGATCCATTGTGGACGGAGCGTGGAGCGCGGGCGACTGCGCCGCGGTGCCGGACCTGGCCGCGCCGGAGCCAGATGCCTTGTGCTCGCCGAGCGCGCAGCACGCCGTACGCCAGGCGAAGCGGTTGGCCGACAACATCCGCGCGGTGCTCGACGGCCGGGCGCCTAACCCGTACCGGCACCGGCACGCGGGATCGGTGGCCAGTCTCGGCCTGCACAAGGGCGTGGCCCAGGTGTACGGCATCAAGCTGAAGGGCTTCGCGGCCTGGTTCATGCACCGGACGTACCATATGAGCCGGATCCCCTCGCTGAACCGGAAGATCCGCGTGATCGTGGACTGGACGCTGGCCCTGTTCCTCAGGCGCGAGGTCGTCTCGCTCGGCGAGTTGCACCAGCCGCGGGACCCGTTCACCGACGTCACCCCGCGAAGCTGATTCGTCAGCCCACCTTCCAGGTCCAGGTACCGGCGACCTGGCGCCCCGGGCCGAGCAACGCTTCGAGCGTGGTACGCAGCTCGGTCTCGTACGGTCCGGCGGACAGGGCGACGCAGGAGGCTTGCCAGAACTCCAAGTCTCGGCGGGCCTGCTCGCGTTCGGCGTCACCGATTTCCGGCAGCTGCCCGGTCCGGGCCACCTCGGCCAGCAGGTGTGAGGTCGGCTGGGAGTAGGTGCCCATCGAGGCCCGGCCCTGCGCCGCGTACGGGCCGATGAAGAATCCCTCCGGCAGCCGGAACGCCGCGTTCGCCGCGGCCGCCCAGCGCATCGTCTCTGGCTCCGGCGGCGTGGGCAGCGGCACCGGTACGAGCACGCCGCCCGGCCGCACGCAGTCGCGCCAATGGCCTTGCGCGATGAAGTCCGGCACCGGCGGACGGTCCATTGTGGGCAGTGGGCGCGGGATGATCGGGACCAGTGCGGCGGCGATCGCGGCGGGTACGACGATCCGCGCCGCGGTGCCGGGCGGCTCGCGCAACGCCCGGTCGAGCGCGAGCACGAGCAGCGTCGCGATCAGCGGTACGAGCGCCACGGCGAACCGCATCGGCAGCGCCCCGTCGATCACCTTGTGCCCCTCGAGTACGGCGTACAGCCCGGTGTGCGTGGTCCGCTCGCCGTTGACGACAATCTGTGGGCCGAGCGAGAGCCAGCCCATGACCACCGCGGCCACGGCGACCGCCCAGGCGAGCGGGGTACGGCGCAGCCAGACCACACAGCCCACCGCGACCACCAGCAACGGCCAGCCGAGGAAGCTGTTGTACTCCGCGGCTCCGGTGCTCAGCCGGGAGTTCTCCGGTGAGCCGGCGATGGACAGCGGGGAGAACGCCGGGAAGCTGGCCAGGTCCATGGAGAAGTAGGCCGGGCTGAACGGCCCGTTCGGCACGTGTTGCGGTCCGGCGAACTGGATCCACAGTGGATAGGCGAGCGCCGCACCGGCCAGGCACGTGGTGAGCAGTACTCCGGCGGCGAACCGGGGAAGCAGGCGTACAGCCTGAGCCG
>DASRRF010000271.1:0-2155 GCA_035695905.1 Micromonosporaceae bacterium
GCCGTCGTCGCACAGCGGCGGCCGGTCCAGGAAGTCCGTGGCGGTCAGCCCGGACCACTGGGTCTGCACGGTCATCGTGCCCGGCCGGTAGGTCTGCCCCTTGGGCAGTCCGCCGCGCTCCGGACCGACGCTGAACTGGCCCGCGCCGGCCCCGCCGAGCAGGTCGGCGAAGATGGCCGAGGAGTCCGGTCGCGGGTGGCACAACCAGGTGATGTTCGCGTCCGGCTGTACCAGGGCCAGCTGCCGCCCGTTGGACAGCATCGAGTGCCGCTCGATCGGTACCGCCCGCTCGCCGAACAGCCAGCGCCGGCGCAGCTCCAGCAGGTAGCCGAGAATGCGGATGGCCGACTCCGGATCGGGCACCCGGTGCCTGGCCGCGGTATCCCCGTCGCCGATCTTGATCCCGACGTCCGCGCCGTGCAGGTGCTTGAACGCGTTCTCGTCGGTGACGTCGTCGCCGAGGTAGAGCACCGCGTTCGCGGAGGCCTGCAGCCGCAGCTGGTCCACCGCGTACCCCTTGTGGGTACCCACCACGGAGAGCTCGACCACCTCCTTGCCGGCGGTGACGTGCACGCCCTCCCAGGCCGCCGGCCCGGCCAGCACCGCGGCGACCACCTCCGCGGTCACCGCCCGATCCGCGCCCCGGGTGTGTACCGCGACGCTGGCGGGCTTGCTCTCCAGCCGTACCCCCGCCTTGCCCCGGACCAGGTCGGCCAGCTCGTCGAAGAGCCGGCTACGCAGCTCCTGCAGCTCGGGCGCGAGGGTCCGGACGAAGCCCACATCGAACTCGGAGCCGTGGCTACCGACCAGGTTGACCTCGCTCGGCAGCCGGGACAGCATGGCCAGGTCGCGCAGCGCCCGGCCGGAAATCACCGCGACCGTGGTCTGCGGCAATGCGGCCAGCGCACGCAGCGCGGCGATCGCCTCCGGCAGCGGGGCGGCGTTCTCCGGGTCCTCCACGATCGGCGCGAGCGTGCCGTCGTAGTCGCAGGCGACCAGCAGCTGCGGAGCCCGGGACAGACGAAGAACGGCGGCCCGCAGGTCGCCGTCGCCCGGGAGGGTCCCGGGGGTGGTCACGACCCACCGCCGGCGCCGCCCAGAGCCGTCAGGTAGGAGCGGGCCCACGCGCTGACGTCGTGGGTACGCAGGTACCGCTGCATGGTGTGCATCCGGCGGGTCGACTCGACCTCATCCACGTGTACGGCCCGCAGCAGCGACTCCTTGACGTCGTCGATGTCGTGCGGGTTGCACAGGAATGCCTGGCGCAGCTCTCCGGCCGCCCCAGCGAACTCGCTCAGCACGAGAGCACCGCCCAGTCCGGTGCGCGCCGCAACATACTCCTTGGCCACCAAATTCATGCCGTCTCGCAATGGAGTAACCATCATGACGTCTGCCGCGCAGTAAAGCGCAGCAAGTTCACTGCGACTGTACGACTGGTGAAGGTAATGCACCGCAGGCACGCCGACACGCCCAAAGTCGCCATTGATTCGGCCAACTTCCCGCTCGACATTGACCCGTAGCGCCTGATAGTGCTCGACACGTTCCCGGCTCGGCGTGGCCACCTGCACCATGACCGCCTCCGGTACGCTCAGCCGGCGCTCGGCCAGCAGTTCCCGAAATGCCTTCAAGCGCTGCTCGATGCCCTTGGTGTAGTCCAGCCGGTCGACCCCGAGAATGACCGTCTTCGGGTCGCCGAGTTCGGCCCGGATCTGCGCGGCCCGCGCGCGGACCAGCTCGCTGTTCGCCATCTCCTCCATCTCGGCCACGTCGATCGAGATGGGAAACGCGCCGGCCCGTACCCGGCGGCCATCCAGATCTACGGCGTTGCCGTCGATGCGTAGGCCGAGCAGGTGCCGGGCCAGCCGGAGGAAGTTCTGTACGGCCAGCCGCTGCTGGAAGCCGACCAGGTCGGCGCCGAGCAGCCCGCGGACGATCTCGCTGCGCTGCGGCATCTGCATGAACAGTTCGATCGGCGGGAACGGGATGTGCAAGAAGAACCCGATGCGCAGGTCCGGCCGGCGCTCGCGGAGCATCGCGGGTACGAGCTGGAGTTGGTAGTCCTGTACCCAGACCGTGGCGCCGGGCGCGGCTACCTCCGCCGCCGCGTCCGCGAACCGGGCGTTGACCTCGCGGTAGGCCTCCCGCCACCTTCGCC
>DASRRF010000272.1:0-1581 GCA_035695905.1 Micromonosporaceae bacterium
GGCGATCGACCCGCCCTGCGGACCGTCCTCCGCGAGATCGTTCATGCCGATCTGCAGCGCCGCCGTGGTACGGAAGGCGGCGACGGTCGTACGCAGCGGCGCGCGCAGCCACGCGTGATCCACCTGAGCCGATCGCCGGTACGGCGCCGGTGCCTGGCAGAAGTCACCGATGCCGGCATCCGCGACGGTCAGCGTGGCGCACTGGAACCAGGACTGGTCCGGATCGGCGCTCAGGTACTCGATCCGCTTCACCGGCGTGGCTTGTGGCACGGTGTGCAGTACGGCCACGCTGACCGGGTTCAGCTCGGTGAACACGTGGCGCGCCTCGCGGTAGCCGGTCTGCGTACCCGCGGAGCGGTACGTGTCCACAATGGACGCCAGCCGCCCGATCGCCCGGTCGTCGAGCACGTAGCGCAGCGACGCCGGGAACGCCGGGCCGGCCAGCAACAGGTCGTAGGTGGGCGTGGCGCCCTCGCCGACCGTGTCCAGCCGCCACTTGCTGCTCACCTCCAGCTCGCCGTGCTTCACCGCGGTTGTCGGTTGGACGAACAGCTTGCCGTCGACAACGTCCTGCGCGCTGGTGTCGTACCCGAGCACGAAGCTGTTCCCGGCCTTGTCCCGTACGGCCAGGAACACGTGCAGGTCGGTGGGTACCGTCGCGACACCCTGCACCTGTACGGAAATCGGCTGCGCGGCCCGGGCGTCGAGGACCACATCCATGTCGCGATCCACCGGTTGCTCGGCGATCGTCGCGATGGCCACCGAGGTGATAACTAGATCGGCCGGGCCAATCAGGCTGTCCGGCCCGGGTCCGCCCTCGCCGAGGGTGGGGATCGCCGAGCTGATCGCGTAGAAGCCGGGCGGCACGCGTACCGTACCCTCGCCGTCGCGGAGAAAGACCGGATCGGGCGGTGACGCCCGGACGTCGCCCAGGTTGATGACCGTCACCAGCGTCTCCACCAGCGACCCGCCGTCGCGGTCCAGCGCGTGCAGCCGCAGCACGTGCATGGTCGACTCCTTGACGACGCCGACCGGCACCCGGAAGGCGGGGCCACCGTCCACAGTGGCCGTTACCTCACCGCTGAACGCGCCCGCCCCGCTCATCGCCACGGCCAGCGTCACGGTCACGTCCACCTGGCCGGCCGGCGGTACGGTGATCCGCCCCGGTGACGCGGTGAGCATGCCGGCCGGTGCCGCGTGCCCATCCGGCGTGCGCAGGCTGGCCGCCACGGTCACGGTGAGCGGTGTGTCGCCGGTGTTCCGCAGTGTCACCTGCCGGACCACCGGCGGCAGGGCTGCTTGCGGATAGGCGATCAGCCCGTACGACAGCGACGCCGGCGCCGCGGCGAGCCGGTCCGGCACGGCGGTCGCCAGGTCCAGCCGGCCACCGCCGCGGTCGAAGACCGTGCCCGGCGTCGCCGCGGCCGTACCGACCAATGTGGACTTCAACGTGCCGGCGGTCCAGTCCGGGTGCTCCTCGGCGAGCAGCGCCGCGGCGCCGGCCACATGCGGTGCGGCCATCGACGTGCCGGACAGCCGGGTGTAGAGCGACCCGACCGGCTCGCCGAGCGAGGTGCCGGC
>DASRRF010000273.1:0-6990 GCA_035695905.1 Micromonosporaceae bacterium
GCGATCCGGTCGCACCACTGTGGATCCTCCAGCGCCGCGGTGCCGACGTTGACCCGGGCCGCCCCGCTGGCCAGCGCGGCTCGCAGCGAGTCGTCATCGCGGATCCCGCCGGACAGCTCCACCGCCACGTCCAGCCGCTTCACCACGTCGGCGAGCAGTGCGGCGTTGGACCCCCGGCCGAACGCGGCATCCAGGTCCACCAGGTGTACCCAGCCGGCGCCGTCGCGCTGCCAGGCCAGCGCCGCGTCGAGCGGGTCGCCGTAGACGGTCTCGCTGCCGGCTTCGCCACGGACCAGCCGTACCGCCCGGCCGCCGGCGACATCGACCGCGGGAAGCAGGGTCAAAGACATGTGGACACCCAGTTGCTCAGCAGAGTGGCTCCCGCGTCGCCGGACTTCTCCGGGTGGAACTGGGTGGCGCAGAGCGCACCGAGCTCGACCGCGGCAACGAAGGGTCCACCATGGACGGACGTGGTCACCGCGGCACCCGTGGCGTCCAGGGCCGGGCCGGGCTGTGCGGCGTACGAGTGGACAAAGTAGAACCTGGTGTCCCAGTCCAGCCCGGCAAACAGCTGGGAGCTGGGCGGCCACCGCAATGTGTTCCAGCCCATGTGCGGTACGACGGGCGCGTCCAGCCGGATGACGCCGCCCGGCAGCAGGCCAAGTCCCTTGGTGACCAGGCCGTGCTCATCGCCGTACCCGAAAAGGATTTGCATGCCCACGCAGATGCCCAGGACCGGCCGCCCGGCGGCCACCCGCTCGGCGATGACCGGGCCGGCGCCGAGCGCGTCGACTCCGGCCAGGCATGCCGCGAAAGCGCCGACGCCCGGTACGACCAGGCCATCGGCGCGCGCGGCTTCGGCCAGGTTCGCGGTGACCGTCACGCCGGCGCCCACCCGAGCCAACGCCCGCTGCGCCGAACGGAGGTTTCCCGAACCGTAGTCGAGGACCGCCACAGTCCTCATAGGACACCCTTGGTGCTCGGCACCCCGGTGGCGCGCGGGTCGACCGAGACCGCTTCGCGCAACGCCCGCGCCACCGCCTTGAACTGCGCCTCGACCACGTGATGCGGGTCGGGCTGGGCGCCCGGCCGGGCGGCCCTGAGCACGGACACGTGCAGGGTCAGCCGGGCGGCCTGCCCCAACGACTCCCACACATGGCGGGTGATGCTGGTCGGGTAGACCGGCCCGATGTACGGCGCGAGGCCGGCGGGTTCGTCGTGCACCACGTACGGCCGGCCGGACAGGTCCACCGCGGCCCGTACCAGTACCTCGTCCAGCGGGATCACCGCGTGGCCGTACCGCCGGATGCCGGCCTTGTCGCCCAGCGCCTCGGCGAGCGCGGCGCCGAGCGCGAGCGCGGTGTCCTCGATCGTGTGATGCGCGTCCACGTCGAGGTCGCCGGTGGTCCGTACGGTCAGGTCGACGCCACCGTGCTTGGCGATCTGGCCGAGCATGTGGTCGAAGAAGCCGATGCCGGTGGCGATGTCCGCGCGACCGGACCCGTCGAGGGTGAGCTCGACGAGAACCTTGGTCTCCACAGTGGACCGCTCGATCCGGGCGGTACGCGTCATGACAGCACCTCGGCGAGAGCGTGCAGGAACGCCTCGGTCTCGCCGGGCGTGCCGGCGGTGACCCGCAACCAGCCGGGCAACCCGACAGCGCGGACCAGCACTCCGCGGGCCAGCAGGCCCTCCCAGACTGTCCGCTCGTCGCGACCGGCCGGGAACTGTCCGAAGAGGACGAAGTTGGCGTCGCTCGGTGAGACCGCCACGGCCATGCCGCGCAGCGCGGTGACGATCCGGTCCCGCTGCGCCTTGATGGCCTCGACCGTACCGAGCAGCGTCTCCGCGTGCGCCAGCGCGGCCCGGGCGGCCGCCTGGGTCAGGCTGGAGAGGTGGTACGGCAACCTGACCAGCTGAACGGAGTCCACGATGGACGGATGCGCGGCCAGGTAGCCCACCCGCGCGCCGGCGAACGCGAACGCCTTGCTCATCGTGCGCGTGACGACCAGCCGTGGATGCCGGCCGAGCAGTGCCAGCGCGCTGGCCGTGCCGGGCCGGGCGAACTCGGCGTACGCCTCGTCGACCACCACGATCCCCGGCGCCTCGGCGAGCACCGCCTCCACCACGTCCAGCGACAACGCCGTACCCGTCGGGTTGTTCGGTGAGCAGAGGAAGACCACGGCCGGGCGGTGCTCGACGACCTGGGCCGCGGCCGCCGCCGGGGCCAGCGTGAAGTCAGCCGCCCGGCGACCGTCCACCCAGGACGTTGCGGTACCCGCGGCCAGCAACGGATGCATCGAGTACCCCGGAGTGAAACCGAGCGCCACCCGGCCCGGGCCGCCGAAGGTCTGCAGGAGCTGTTGCTGCACCTCGTTGGAACCGTTGGCCGCCCACACATGCGCCGCGGTCAACCCGTGGCCGAGATAGCTGGCCAGGTCCTCGCGCAGCGCTATCGCATCGCGGTCCGGGTAGCGGTGCAGGTCCCGTACCGCCGCACCGACCGCCTTCTCGACCGCCGCGGCGACCTCCTCCGGCAGCGGGTACGAGTTCTCGTTGGTGTTCAACCGGATCGGGACGTCCAGCTGGGGCGCGCCGTACGGCACCAGCCCGCGCAGCTCGTCCCGGATCGGCGGCTCGAAATGAGTCACGGGTTATACCTGGCGGTGACCGCTTGGCCGTGCGCGGGCAGGTCCTCGGCTCCGGCGAGCGCCACCACGTGGTGCGCCACCGACCGCAGCGCCTCCGCGTCGTACTCGATGACTTGTACGCAGCGCAGGAACGTGCCGACCGACAGCCCCGACGAGTGCCGGGCGCAGCCGCCGGTAGGCAGCACGTGGTTGGATCCGGCGCAGTAGTCGCCGAGCGAGACCGGCGAGTACGCACCCACGAATATCGCGCCGGCGTTGCGTACCCGAGCGGCCACCGCACGCGCGTCGCGCGTCTGGACCTCCAGGTGCTCGGCCGCGTACGCATCGACAACAGTCAACGCCGAGTCGATGTCGTCGACGAGCACCGCACCGGACTGGCCGCCGGTCAGCGCGGCGGTGATCCGCTCGGCGTGCTTGGTCGCCGGCACCTGCCGGGCCAGCTCGGCCTCGACCGCGTCCAGCAGCGCCGACGACGGCGTGACGAGCACGCTGGCCGCGTGCGGGTCGTGCTCCGCCTGGCTGATCAGATCCGCCGCGACGTGCACCGGGTCCGCGGTGTCGTCGGCGAGTACGGCGATCTCCGTGGTACCCGCCTCCGCGTCGATCCCGACCGTGCCGCGGACCAGCCGCTTCGCCGCGGTGACGTAGGCGTTGCCCGGCCCGGTGACCAGGTCCACCGCGGCACACTCGCCTGGCACGCCGTACGCGAACATGGCGATCGCCTGGGCGCCGCCGACCGCGTACACCTCGTCGACGCTGAGCAGCGCGCAGGCCGCGAGCACGGTGCGGTCCGGCAGCCCGGTCTGCCGCTGCGGCGGGCTACTCACCGCGATCTGGTGTACCCCGGCGGTCTGCGCCGGTACGACGTTCATCACCACGCTGGACGCCAGCGGTGCCAACCCGCCCGGCACGTACACACCGACCCGGTCAACCGGTCGCCAGGTCTGGGTCACCGTGCCACCGGGGACGATCTGCGTGCTGGTCGGCACCGGCAGCTGGACCGCGTGGCCCAGCCGTACCCGGGAAATGGACTCGGTCAGCGCGGTCCGGACGTCCGGGTCGATCGCGTCCAACGCGGCGGCCAGCGCGGCCGTCGGGACGCGCAGCGCGCCGAGCTCCACACCGTCGAACCGTAGGGTCGCCTTGCGGACCGCGGCACCGCCATGCTCCCGGACCGAGTCCACAATCGGGGCCACCACGTCAACCGCGGCGGTGACGTTGAGCGTGGCCCGAGGCAACAGCCCGCGCGGGTCGTCGGTACGCCCGCGAAGGTCGATCCGGTTCAGCACACGGCAAGTCTAGACAGGCCCAGCCGGTGATCAACCCGGTGCGCCACGGTGGTCCGTTAGGCTCGGTCGATGGGCCGTGCGTTGCCGCTGTTTCCTCTGGGCACCGTGTTGTTCCCCGGTCTGGTCCTGCCCCTGCACGTGTTCGAGGAGCGCTACCGCGCGCTGGTCCGGCATGTGACGGCCCTGCCGGAGGGGCGCCCGCGCGAGTTCGGCGTGGTGGCCATCCAGCGCGGCTGGGAGGTCGAACAGGTCGCCGGCGCCACCCGCCGTACCCCGGACGCCGACGCGCCAAGCCCGCCGGGCGAGCTGGAGATGCGTGCCTCACTCACGTTGCATGAAGTCGGGTGTACGGCCGAAGTCCGCCAGGTCACCGAGCATCCCGACGGCCGCTTCGACCTCGTCACCGTGGGACGCCGGCGGTTCCGCATCGCCCGGGTCGATCCCGGCAGCGCACCGTACCTGCTGGCCGACGTGGAGTACCTGAGCGAGTTGCTCGGCCCGCCGGAGGTCGCCGACCGGCTCGCGCCACGGGTGCTCGCCGCGTTCCGCCGGTACCTCGCGCTGGTCCGGCCGAACCAGGAGGAGATCGCCGAACAGCTACCGGAGGAGCCGACCGTGCTGTCCCACCTGGTGGCGGCGACCGCCGTACTCACCATCGACGACCGGCAGCGGTTGCTCGCCGAGCCGGACACGGTCTCCCGGCTGCGCGCCGAGCTGGCCCTGCTCAGTCGCGAGGAGGCGCTGCTTCGCCGGGTGCGGGCGGTGCCGGTGCCGCTGGGTGACCTGGCGGTGCCCATGAGCCCCAACTGATCTCCTGGGCCACCGGGGCGAACTGTGCCGGCTCCGCCTGCTGGCCCGGCCGCAGCGTGCCGTACCGGGACCAGCCGGCCAACACCGTGTACGTCACCGCCGCGGCGAACGCCTCGACCAGCAGGACGCCCCCCACGTTCGGCAGCACGTGCCGCCACCACCCGAGCTCGCGGATGCGTAGCGCGGGCGGGTGCAGCAGCCGGTCGCCTGGATGGGCCGCAGCCAGCGCCCGCTGGTAGCCGGCGAGCCCGATCCGGTGCCCGATCCACCACGCGACTATGCCGCCGCCGATCGCACCCACGGCCACCGCGCCGAGCAGCAGCGGACCGCGCCAGCGCCGGCCCAGCCACCACACGAGGAACGCGGCCAGCACCCCGAACCCGAGGCCCAGGAAGACGAACCAGCCCTCGTCGGCCACCCACTGCTCTGGTTCGGCGTCGCCAAACGCCGCGCGCCCGCCGTCCACCGCGACCACCGGCAGCTTCGGCGCGATCCTCGCCCAGAGCAGCCCGTACGGCACCCCGAGCGCGAGCGCGAACACCGCGGCAACGAGCGCGGCGAGCCCGGTCCACAGCTGTTCGCGCCGGTTCGGCGGGGTGGGCGGCGGAGGCCACCCGGCGCCGTTCGGCGGTTCAGCGGCCGGCCAGCCCGGGTCGGTAAGCGAACTCACAGGCCGATCCTGTCATGGGTACGCCGATCCGGCCGAACGAGCGGGTACGCCGATCCGGCCGAACGTCCGGGCGCCGGCACACGGTTCGGCGACACGCACTTGATGATCTTCATAGGGCGGACCGGCCGGCGGTAGGGTCAGGAACGCGATCCCGCCAACGGCGACGGATTTGGGGAGATCACGTGACCGACCGGTTCGTCCACCTGCATGTCCACTCCGAGTATTCGATGCTGGACGGGGCCGCCCGGTTGAAGGAGATGTTCGCCGAGGCCAGCCGGCTGGGCATGCCCGCGGTCGCGATCACCGATCACGGCAACATGCACGGTGCGTACGAGTTTTTCTCCCAGGCGACGGCGGCCGGGATCACGCCCATCGTCGGCGTCGAAGCGTACGTGGCACCGGCATCCCGGTTCGACAAAAAGCGCATCACTTGGGGCACTCCAGACCAGAAGTCCGACGATGTGTCCGGCAACGGGGCGTTCACCCACCTGACGATGTGGGCGCGGAACGCCGAGGGTCTGTACAACCTGTTCCGGCTCAACTCCCGGGCGTCGATGGAGGGCTACTACTTCAGGGCCCGGATGGACACCGACCTGATCGCCGAGTACGCCCCCGGAATCATGGCGACCACCGGGTGCCCGTCCGGTGAGGTGCAGACCCGGCTCCGGTTGGGCCAGACCGAGCTGGCGGTCGCGGCGGCCGCCCGGTACCAGGAGATCTTCGGCCGGGACAGCTTCTTCCTGGAGTTGATGGACCACGGCCTGGCGATCGAGAAGCGGGTCCGCGACGGCCTGCTGGACATCGGCCGCAAGCTGGGCATCCCGCCGCTGGTGACGAACGACTCGCATTACACCTACGCATCGCAGGCCGACGCGCACAACGCTCTCTTGTGTGTGCAGACCGGTAGCACGCTGACCGATCCGAACCGGTTCCGGTTCGAGGGCACCGGCTACTACCTCAAGTCGGCCGAGGAGATGTACGCCGTCGACTCCTCCGACGTGTGGCAGGAAGGCTGCCGCAACACGCTGCTGATCGCCGACCGGGTGGACACCGCGGGCATGTTCGCCACTCGCAACCTGATGCCGCGGTTCCCGGTCCCCGACGGC
Source organism: Micromonosporaceae bacterium (assembly GCA_035695905.1). Classification (GTDB taxonomy): domain Bacteria; phylum Actinomycetota; class Actinomycetes; order Mycobacteriales; family Micromonosporaceae; genus EFPC-2. The sequence goes on from DASRRF010000273.1 coordinate 6,527, forward strand.
CAGACCGAGGAGTCGTGGCTGCGCCGCGAGGTGTGGGCGGGCATGGACCGCCGCTGGCCGGACGGCCACGACGAGGACCGCCGGCGCCAGGCCGAGTACGAGCTCGACGTCATCTGCACGATGGGGTTCCCGGCCTACTTCCTGGTCGTCGCGGACTTCATCATGTGGGCCAAGAACAACGGCATCTCGGTCGGCCCGGGTCGCGGTTCCGCCGCCGGCAGCATCGTCGCGTACGCGTTGGGCATCACCGACCTCGACCCGCTGCAACATGGGCTGATCTTCGAACGGTTCCTCAACCCCGAACGTGTGCAGATGCCCGACATCGACATCGACTTCGACGAGCGCGGTCGCGGTGAGGTCATCCGGTACGTCACCGACCGATGGGGAGCGGACCGGGTCGCGCAGATCGCTACCTTCGGCACGATCAAGGCAAAAGCCGCGATCAAGGATGCCTGCCGGGTACT
>DASRRF010000274.1:0-3642 GCA_035695905.1 Micromonosporaceae bacterium
GCCCGTTACATGGGCACAAGCGCGGCGTGGGCTATCCGTTGTGCCGGGTACGGCGGCGCGGGTTGCGCGGGGGCGCTGGCGAGACGCGGCGTACGCCCGGGGCGAACTCCAGCGGGCCGGCGCTGGCAGCCGCGGCGTCCACCGGTGCGGTGCGCAGCACCATCGGCGGCGCGTAGAGCGCGGCCAGCTCTGCCGGCAGGGCGCCGTCGGCCCGGCGCGTTTCGGGGCGCACGTCCGGACGCACGGACATCGACCAGTAGGCCCGCCCGGTGCTCTGCCGTACCGCGTCCCGCGGTGCGATCATCGTCCAGGGAGTGGGATTCTGGTCCGCCATACTCAGCGCAACGAGCGGGGGCCGTCAGGCGAAACTGGGCCGCTCGGTACGGCTGCGCTTGATTTCGAAGAAGCCGGGGGTGCCGGCAACCAGCATGGTGCCGTCCCAGAGCCGGCCAGCCGCGGCGCCCCGCGGTACCGGGGTCACCACCGGTCCGAAGAACGAGACGATCTCACCGGATGGTCCGGGCACCTGCAGCACCGGGGTACCCACGTCCGTACCGACCAGCCGCATGGCCGCCTCGTGGCTGGTCCGCAGCGCGTCGTCGTACTCGGTGGAGTCGGCCGCCGCGGCGAGCTGCGGGTCGAGGCCGACCTCGGCCAGCGCGTCGCGGTGCAACTCCGGGCCGATCTGCTGCTGGCCCGGGTGCAGCCGGGTGCCGTACGCCGTGTACAGGGCGCGGAGCACGCCGTTGCTGTACTTCACTTCGGCCGCGATGCACACCCGCACCGGCCCCCACGCGCGCAGCAGCGCCTGCCGGTACTTCTCGGACACATCCCGCCCCTCGTTGAGGATGGACAGGCTCATCACATGGAACCGGACATCGACCGGACGGACCTTCTCCACCTCGAGCAACCAACGGGAGTTGATCCAGGCCCAGGGGCACGTCGGGTCGAACCACATATCGACGGTTGTGCGGCTGTCGGTCATGCCCCCATCCTCCACCACCTTGGACTCACCCTCGATGTGTGGACGGTCACTTCAAGGGTTCCTGAGCAGCATGGAACACTCGCCGGAGGCCGCGATCCCGGCGGCCGCGTACGGACGGAGATGCAACGGTGGTCGCAACGCGCAACCTCACCCAGGTCGAAGCAATCGAGCGGGCGCGCCTGCTGGACGTGACGTCGTACGACATCACGCTGGACCTCACCGACGGCACCGGCGGTCCGGGTGAGCGGACGTTCCGATCCACCTCCGAAGTCCGGTTCGACTGCACCGAGCCGGGCGCTACCACGTTCATCGAGGTCGCCGCGGAGGGGATCCGGGCGGCCACGCTCAACGGGGCACCGGTCGACACGAGCGGCTGGTCCGCCGACCGCGGGCTGACCCTGCCCGGGCTCGCCACGCACAACACGCTCGTGGTCGACGCGGTCTTCCCGTACTCCTCGGTGGGTCAGGGTCTGCACCGCAGCATGGATCCGGTGGACAAGGAGGTCTACCTCTACAGCCAGTTCGAGACCGCGGATGCCCAGCGGGTCTACGCCTGCTTCGACCAGCCGGACCTGAAGAGCGTCTACAGCTGGCACGTGACCGCGCCGGCACACTGGCGGGTCATCTCCAACATGCCGGTGGAGCGGGCCGAGGGCGCCACTGTCCACTTCGTACAGTCGCCACGGATGAGCACGTACATCACCGCGCTGTGCGCCGGGCCGTACCACGAGGTGCGCGAGGTGCACGACGGGATCGACCTCGGCGTGTTGTGCCGCGCGTCGATGGCCCGCCACCTCGACGCGGACGACATCCTGCTGGTTACCAAGCAGGGCTTCGACTTCTACCACGAGCGGTTCGGCATCCGGTACCCGTTGCCGAAGTACGACCAGGTGTTCGTACCCGAGTTCAACGCCGGCGCGATGGAGAACTTCGGCTGCATCGTGCACGCCGAGCAGTACTACATCTTCCGCTCGCAGGTCACCGACTACGACTACGAGCAGCGGGCGAACACGATCCTGCACGAGATGGCGCACATGTGGTTCGGCGACCTGGTCACCATGCGCTGGTGGGACGACCTGTGGCTGAACGAGTCGTTCGCGGAGTGGGCCTCGCACTGGTGCAACACCACGGCCACCCGGTTCACCGACGCGTGGACCACGTTCCTGTCCGTACGCAAGACCTGGGGGTACCGGCAGGACCAGCTCTCCTCGACGCACCCGGTGTACTGCGAGATGCCCGACGTCGACGCGGTCGAGGTGAACTTCGACGGCATCACGTACGCCAAGGGCGCCAGCGTCATCAAGCAACTCGTCGCGTACGTGGGTCTGGAACCGTTCGTGGCCGGGCTGCGGGCGTACTTCGTCAAGCACGCCTGGGGCAACGCCACCTTCGACGACCTGCTCTCCGCGCTGGAGGCGGCCTCCGGCCGCGAGTTGCGCAAGTTCGCCGCGCAGTGGCTGGAGACCGCGCAGGTGAACACGCTACACCCCGAAGTGTCCATAAAGGACGGTGAGTACGAGTCGGTGGCCGTGCTGCAGGAGGCCCCGGCCGGGTACCCGACCCTGCGTACCCACCGGATCGGCGTCGGGCTCTACGACCTGGATCCCGCCGGGCGGCTCAACCGGCGCCGGCTCATCGAGATCGACGTGACCGGCGAGCGCACCGAGGTGGCCGAGCTGCGCGGGGTACCCGCGGCGGATGTGCTGCTCGTCAACGACGAGGACCTGACGTACGCGAAGAACCGGCTGGACGACCGGTCGATGGCCACGGTGGTCCGGCACATCGCCGGGCTGGACTCCTCGCTGGCCCGCGCGCTGTGCTGGGCCGCGGCGTGGGACATGACCCGGGACGCCGAGCTGCGCGGCCGGGACTACGTGGCGCTGGCGCTGGCCGGGCTGCCCGCCGAGCGGGACATCAACCTGATCACCACCACGCTGCGCCAGGTCGCCGGCGTGCTGACGTACTACGCCGACCCTGCGTGGGCACCGTCCGGCTGGGCCGCGCTGGCCGACGGCGCGCTGGCCGCGGTGCGCTCCGCCGTACCCGGTAGCGACGCGCAACTGGCCTGGGTCCGGGCGTACGCGCAGGCCGGCTGGCGGGGTTCCGACCAGGCCGTGCTGCGCGGCTGGCTGGCCGGCACCGGGGTACCGGACGGCCTGCGGGTCGACACCGAGCTGCGCTGGTCGCTGCTGCAGGCACTGGCCGCGGTCGGCGGCGCCGGGCTGGAGCAGATCGACGCCGAGCTGGCCACCGACCGTACCGGCAGCGGCGAGATCCAGGCCGCGCTCGCCCGTACGCTGGTTGCCGCCCCCGAACCCAAGGCGGAGGCGTGGCGCCGGCTGGTCACCGACCACGAGCTGCCGAACTGGCTACAGCGCGCACTGCTACAGGGCTTCTGGCACCCGGCGCAGGTCGAGCTCACCGCGCCGTACGCGGTGAGGTTCTTCGACGCGGTCGGCGACATCTGGGCGCACCGGGACAGCGACCCGGCCCAGGAGTTCGCCATTCTCGGCTTCCCGGCGCTGCACGTCAGCCGCGAGCTGGTCGCGGTCGCCGACGACTGGCTCGCCGACACCAGCCGGCCCGCGCCGCTGCGCCGGCTGGTCGCCGAGGGCCGCGACGGCCTGACCCGCGCGCTTCGGGCCCGGGAGCGCGAC
>DASRRF010000275.1:0-1850 GCA_035695905.1 Micromonosporaceae bacterium
TGCGCGAGTTGGCCGATGCGTTGAACCAGCTGGTGGCGACCGCGCGGGCCGGCCGGACGGCGCCCGCGGACATGTCCGGCGGCACCTTCACGATCACCAACGTGGGGGTGTTCGGGGTCGACAGCGGTACCCCGATCCTGCCGCCGGGCGAGGCCGCGATCCTCGCGTTCGGGGCGGTACGAGAGACTCCGTGGGTGCACCGCAGCAAGATCAAGATTCGCCAGGTGTCCACCCTCGGCCTGTCGTTCGATCACCGGATCGTCGATGGCGAACTCGGTTCGAAGTTCCTGCGCGACGTCGGCGCGTTCCTCACCGATCCCGAGGCGGCCCTGCTCGCCTGGTCGTGATCCGTCCCGCGCACCCGGCGATTCGTCGGGCGCGCGGGGCCTTGGGCCTATGTTTCTAAGGTGCGTGTGCGAGATCACCGTCTATTCGCTGGTATCCGGGTGACGCGCGAGGTCTACTGGTGACAGTGACAACCAACGCGACGCCAGGGGGAGGCGAAACAATAATGAGCAACCTCATCGACCGCATGCGTCAGCGCAGCGCGTCGGCTCGCCGGAGCCGCGCGATCGAGCGGGCGCTTCGCTCGGCACCGCGGGCAGTCCGCGACGAACTGCTTCAGATCAGCACCCGTCACTGACCTTCGCCCGCCGACCCACCGCGAGTCGCGGTCCCACCGCAGATCAAGGCCCCCCCGGTAGGTACCGGGTGGGCCTTCGACGTACCGCCGGCCGATTGGCTGCGGCCCTCCTGGCCGGTACGGTTGGCCTCGCCGTGCCCGGCTGAGGCCGGCCGCACGGCGGGACGCCGTACGTGATGAGGAGGCGCGCATGTCGTCCGAGGCCCCCAGGCATGCCAGCCCTGACCCGGACCAACAGCCCGGTCTGGGCTACGCGTTGCGCCCGGAGGACCACGTGCCTCCGCCGGGCGGGCCGGCCCGCGGCAGCGCGAGCGTGCCGGTGGCCCGGGCCGCGGCTCCGGTCGACCCGGACCGGTACGAGCAGGCATCGTCGCAACCTGTCGGCATCCCGACCCAACCCGTCCGGTACCCGGCCGGGCCCGGACCACAGGCCACCGCGGACGCGCGGGCCACCGGTACCGCGCCGGTGTCCGAGGACTCGCTGCTTCCGGCGCACCAACTCCCGGCGCTGCCGTCACCGGTCCCGCGGGTGTACGGCCGGCCCTCCGCACCGCAGGCCTACCCCGCCGCGGTCGCGCCGCCGCAGTCGTACCCGCCCGCGGCTGCCGCCCCACCGCCGTACCCGCCCGTGGTCGCGTCGCCGCCGCCCGGGAACGCGCCGGCCGGACCGGTAGGTGCCACCGCCCGGGTGCCGGTGCCCTCGGCGCAGCCCATGTCCCAGCCGGCCATGTCCCAGCCGGCCATGTCCCAGCCAGCCATGTCCCAGCGTCCGATGTCCCCGCCGATGCCGGGGTCCGGTGGCTTCGGTGCGGAGATCCCGCGCGGGGAGTACGAACGGTTCACCCCGCCGCCGGCGGAGGGCTCCGGATCGCACACCGGGCTGCTGATCGCGGTCGGCGGCGTGGTGCTCGTCGCGGTGGTGGGGCTGGTGGCCTTCCTCTGGCCGAAGAGCGGAAACGGACCCCAGTTCCCGGTGAACTCGTGCGTACGGCAGTCCGCCGGCGCCGCGATCGCCGCGGACTGCAGCGCCGCCGGCGCGTTCACCGTGGTGTCCCAGGTGGAGCGGCGCGACCAGTGCCCGGACCCGGCCCAGCCCTACGTCGAGCTCGGCGCGGGCACGGCGCGCATCCTATGCCTCGCACCCGCGGCCGGCAGCGTGGTTCCGTCCAGCACGCCGAGCCCCGGCACGACCTGACCCTGACGTCAG
>DASRRF010000276.1:0-1719 GCA_035695905.1 Micromonosporaceae bacterium
GCTGCGCCATCAGATCGCCGTGCTACAACGCCAGCTCGGCGACCAACGCATCCGGCTCAAGCCCACCGACCGGGCATTGCTGGCCGCCCTGCTGCGCTCTCTCCCCCGGCAAACGCCGCAGCGACTGCGGCTGCTGGTGCGCCCGGACACAATCCTGCGCTGGCACCGCGACCCGCTCGCTCGCCGCCATGCCGCCGTCTCCCGCCCCCGCCGCCGCGGCCGACCGCGAACGCTGCGTTCGATCCGCGCCCTGGTCCTACGACTGGCCCGTGAGAACAGCAGCTGGGGCTACCGGCCCGTCCATGGCGAACTACGCACCCTCGGCGTGAAAGTCGCGGCCTCCAAGACACACTCCGATACAGCAACGCCGGACCATTCGGCGCGGTGAAAGGGAGCCTTACGTTCTGGTGTTGTTGCTGGTCAAAGCGGTGATGAGGTCGTGTGGTCGCGGTTGGCGCGCCGGGTGGCGCGGGCGATGTTGGTCTCGCCGTTGGTGCGGTGGTAGCCGATCGCGGTGTTACGCAGGGTTGCGATAACGGCGGGTCCGGTGCCGGTGCGGGCTTGATGCAGGTCTTCACGGAACGTGACATCCCGGACGTGGTGGATGTGATTCTCGATGAGCCATTCCCGGCGGGTCCAGTCCTGTAGATCGGCCGGGCGCGCGTCGGCGGTGGGCGGGGAGACGGTGAGGTAGCAGGTTTCGCGGCTGGTCTTCCCGCTGGTGGTGATGGTGCGGGTGCGGGTGATCCGGACGGCTTGTTCGGCGTGGGGGAAGGCAATCCCACCGGGAGTGGCGAGGGTGACCGCTTTGACGGTGCGGGTCTCGCGGCGGCCGTGGCCGCGGTCGCGGGTGCGGTCGCCGGCCGGGATCTGCGCCCACGGGAGTGTCTTGAGCTGGGCGAACAGGGTGGGCTGGTTGGCCTTGACCGGGATGAGTAGATGGCCGCCGCGGACGGCGATCTCGTTCGCGTGGCTGGTCTGGGTGTGCATGGCGTCGGCGACGAAAAGAAGCCCGTCGAGACTGCCCAGCACGGTTTCGACGGCGTTGAGCAGTGGTCTGAACGCGGGGATTTCGTTTGATTTCGCGGCGACGGTGACCTGGGCGAGCACGATACCGGTGCTGGTGTCCAGCGCGGACAGCAGATGCACCTGGCTACCTTCCGGCCGGCGCGCGGCGCGCAGGGTCTTCCCGTCGATGGCGATCACGATCCGGTACCGCCGCCGTCGGGGTGTGACCGGCCGGGGCCTGGGTCCGCAGCCAGCCGGCCAGGACGGTGGCGAGCAGGTCAGCGTCCAGGCGGATCGGCAGCCGCCACATGGTGGTCGCGGAGGGTACACCTCGGACGATCCCCAGCCGGGCGCGCGCGATGTCGTCGAGATCGGGCAGCCAATCCGCGATCGCGGCGAACGACGACGCGCCGGCCAGCACGGCACACACCGCAACCGCGAGCAGCCGGCAAACGGGTAGCGCCCCACGAGCGGCACGGGGATCCGGGATAGCCGACAAGGCATCCAGCAGCCCCGCTTGCTCACCCAAGGTCACTACGGGCGTCGGTGTGTCGGTGAGGGTGGTGACTGCGATCTCCGGGCGGGTCTTGCGGGAGTTTGACTTCCGCTCGCCGGCAGTGCGGTCCATCACGAGGCCGCGCCGCCGGTGAGGGTTCCGCTTCCGGGATCTCAGTGCGGCGTCGGCAATGGCCGTACGATCGCTTGGACCGC
>DASRRF010000277.1:0-1569 GCA_035695905.1 Micromonosporaceae bacterium
GCTGGATGCCGAGCGCGAACAGTTCGCCAGCTACCTGTCGTCGTTCGAAGGGAGTGCGCACTGATGGCCGCCGAAACGCTGACCCTGGGCAAGGCGCTCAACACCGGCCTGCGGCGCGCCCTGGAGCGCGACCCCAAGGTCGTCATCATGGGCGAGGACGTCGGCAAGCTCGGCGGCGTCTTCCGGATCACCGACGGCCTGCAGAAGGACTTCGGCGACGACCGCGTCATCGACACCCCGCTGGCCGAGTCCGGCATCGTCGGTACCGCGGTCGGCCTGGCCATCCGCGGGTACCGGCCGGTGTGCGAGATCCAGTTCGACGGCTTCGTCTACCCGGCGTTCGACCAGATCGTCAGCCAGGTCGCGAAGATGCACTACCGGTCGCGGGGCAAGGTACGGCTGCCGATCGTGATCCGGATCCCGTTCGGCGGCGGTATCGGTGCGGTGGAACACCACTCCGAGTCGCCCGAGGCGTACTTCTCGCACACCGCCGGCCTCAAGGTGGTGGCCTGCGCCAACCCGGCGGACGCGTACTTCATGATCCAACAGGCGATCACCGCGGACGATCCGGTCGTGTTCTTCGAACCCAAGCGGCGCTACTGGGAGAAGGGTGAGGTCGAGGTCGACGCCCCGCTCTCGTCGGCGTACCCGTTGGAGGCCGCCCGGATCGCCCGGCCCGGCACCGACGCGACCGTCCTGGCGTACGGCCCGATGGTCCGTACCGCGCTGGACGCCGCCACCGCGGCCGCCGAGGACGGGCGCGATCTGGAGGTGATCGATCTGCGTACGCTGTCCCCTCTGGACCTCGCGCCGGTCTACGAGTCGGTACGCCGGACCGGTCGCTGCGTGGTCGTGCACGAGGCGCCGGGCAACCTCGGCCTGGGCGCCGAGATCGCCGCGCGGGTGACCGAGGAGTGCTTCTACAGCCTGGAGGCTCCGGTGTTGCGGGTCACCGGCTTCGACACCCCGTACCCGGCCTCCCGGTTGGAGGAGGAGTACCTGCCCGACCTGGACCGGGTACTCGACGCCGTCGACCGTACCTACGGATGGTGAGCCCGGTGTCCCGCGTGAAAGAGTTCCCGCTCCCCGATCTCGGCGAGGGGTTGACCGAGGGCGAGATCCTCAAGTGGCTGGTCGGTGTCGGCGACACGGTGACGCTCAACCAGCCGATCGTCGAGGTGGAGACGGCGAAGGCGGCGGTGGAGATCCCGGCGAAGTGGGCCGGCAAGGTCACCGAGATCTTCCATCCCGAGGGTTCCACTGTGGAGGTTGGCACGCCGATCATCGCGATCGACACCGACCCGTCGGCCCCGTCGCCGTCCGCCGAGGCGCTCGCGGCGGTGCAGCTCGCGCCGGCCGAGGGTGCCGTGGAGCCCGGGTTGATCGGCGGACCGGCGCCGGGCGGCCGTACCGCCGTCCTGGTCGGGTACGGCCCACGGACCGCCGCGGCCAAGCGCCGCCCGCGCAAGGAGTCCCCACCGGCCGTAGTGCCGCCCGCCGCGGTTGAACCGGCGGTACCCGAGCCCGCCGCAGTCACCCCGGTGCTCGCCAAGCCACCGGTACGCAAGC
>DASRRF010000278.1:0-1951 GCA_035695905.1 Micromonosporaceae bacterium
GTGCGCGGGTCGGCCCAGATGCTCACCGAACCGACCGTGGTATCCGGATCGGCCGGCGTCATCCGCAGCCCGGCCGCGCTGATGCCGGCGATCCGCCGGGACGCGATACCCACCATCGGCGCGTCCCGGGCGGCGCCGAGCAGCCGGCGGGCCATGGTCGGCGGCAGCAGGTCGGCACCGGTCGGCAGCCGGATCGGCAGGTCGCCGGCGGTCTCGTTGACCGCGTTGCGCTCGAAGTCCCACACGTGGGTGCCCGCCGGCGTCTGGTAGATGTCCCGCTCCCCGGTCGGCCCGAGCACGGCGACCCGCCAGGTTTTCGCGGATCCGTACCACACGCGCAGGTTCGTCGTACCGCTGAACAGACTGACCACAGTGGACAGTTCGGGTAGGTCGGGTACGCCGAGCCGGGCCTGGCTGTCCACGTACCCCTGATAGGGCAATGCCGCGGAGGCCAGCATGAGCTTTCGCAGCTCGACCGGGTCGAGCCTGGTCTGCGCCACCGGCCGGGCGGCCAGTGCGGCCGGCACAAGACACAGCACGAGTACGGCGCTGCCGACCAGCAGCCATCGGCGGCGGGCCGCACCGGCGGTTGTCCCCATCCGCCAACGGTAAGCGCGCGCGGCTCTGATCAGAACAGTTCCTGGCCGGTGATTGCTTTGCCGTAGAAGTCGTAGAGCACGTCCGCGGTCGGCGCCATCACGCCACCGGCGCGGGCATCCCGGAAATACCGTTCCAGCGGCAGGTGTTCGGAGAACGCGGCGCCGCCACAGACCCGCATGGCCGCGTCGGTGATCCGTAGTGCCGCGTCGTTCGCCACCGCCTTGACACCGAGCACGTGCAGCACGGTGCCGGCGTCCGGCGCGGCGATGCTCCGGGCGGCCGCCTCCACATAGCTGCGGGTGGTCGCGAGATCCAGCGCCGAACGGGCCAGCCGGGCCCGTACCGTCGGCAGCTCGGCAATCGACGTGCTCAGGTGTTCAAGGCGCGCCGCGCCGGCGTGGCTCAGCGCCAGATCCATCGCCGCCTGGCTCAAGCCGACCGACACCGATGCGTTGCCCAGGTTGAACCACGGCATCACCACGTTAATCATCAAACCGAAGCCGGAACCGGGCGCGCCGACCAGGTCGTCATCCGGGACCGTCAGGTCGAACGTCATCGGTGCCGACGCGTTGCCCCGCAGCCCGAGGCCGCGGAACGCACCGGACACCGCGACGCCGGCCCGGTCCGCCGGCACCGCGTACACGTCGATCGGCACCGGAGTATCGGTCGGGGCGCGTTCGGGCGAGGTCAGGCTGGACACCACGTACACGTCGGCCTCCCCGGCCGAGGTCACCCAGCTCTTCCTGGTCTTCAGGGTGGTACGGCCATCCGCGCTCTGGCACTGCGAGACCGGCGCCCAGAAGTGCGACCGGGAACCGGCCTCGGAGAACGCGAGGGTGCCCAGCGACCGGCCGGTGGCCAGCCGGGCCACCAGATCGGGCTGGCCGGGCGGAGGCGCGGAGGCGACCGCCATGGCGGCGCTGATGTGCATCAGGTAGACCATCGCGGTCGAGCCACACGCCGACGCGATCTGGCTGGTCACCTCGACGAGTTCCACCGGGCCGCCGCCCAGCCCGCCCTCGGACAGCGGCAACGTCAAGCCGAGCAGGCCGGAGTCGCGCAGTGCGGTCACCGCCTCGTGCGGGAAGCGGCCTTGCGCGTCAACCTCCCGCGCCGTCGACCTTGCGGTATCCAGCACGGGTACGAGCGGCGCGGTGAGGTCCATGTCTTGTCATTCAATGCCCGCGTACCCGAACGGGCCAGACCGCGGGCGGTTACGAAACGTTAACCAACCTCTGGCGGCTGGTTCGTGTTGTGTCTGATTTGTCGCCCCCCATAGATGGTGATCATGGCCTATGTTTCGTTGGTCGTGATCGGTGACCTGCGGGGAGGCCGCGATGCGCGTTCGGGT
>DASRRF010000279.1:0-1587 GCA_035695905.1 Micromonosporaceae bacterium
CGCGGTGGGCTCCCCCCGACTCGGGTACGAGTACAGCCGCACCACGAACCCGACCCGTGACGCGTTGCAGGAGTGCCTCGCGGCGCTGGAGAACGGTCGCCGGGGACTCGCGTTCGCCTCCGGGCTCGCAGCCGAGGACACGCTGCTGCGTACGGTCTGCCGGCCCGGCGACCATGTAGTGATCCCGGACGATGCGTACGGCGGCACGTACCGGCTGTTCGCGAAGGTCGCGGAGCGCTGGGGTCTATCGTGGACGGCCGCCCGAGTGTCCGATGTGGACGCGATGCGGGCGGCGATGACCGACCGTACGAAGGTGGTCTGGGTGGAGACTCCGACCAACCCGTTGCTCGGCATCGCGGACATCGCCGCGCTGGCCACCGTGGCACACGAACGTGACGCGTTGCTCGTGGTGGATAACACATTTGCTTCGCCGTACCTGCAACAGCCCTTGACCCTCGGCGCGGACGTGGTGGTGCATTCGACAACGAAGTATGTCGGCGGACACTCCGATGTGGTCGGTGGCGCGCTGGTCGTCGGCGACGAGGCGCTCGGGCAGGATCTGGCCTTCCACCAGAACGCGATGGGCGGGGTGAACGGCCCGTTCGACGCCTGGCTCACGTTGCGCGGCGTGAAGACTCTGGGCGTGCGGATGGACCGGCACTGTGACAACGCCGAGCGGGTGGTGGAGTATCTGAGCCGGCATCGGGCGGTCGCCGGTGTGTTGTATCCGGGACTGCCGGAGCACCCCGGCCACGAGCTTGCGGCGAAGCAGATGCGCCGCTTCGGCGGTATGGTGAGCTTCCGCGCGGCCGGTGGAGAGCGGCACGCGATCGACATCTGCAACCGGGCCCGGCTCTTCGTGCTCGGCGAGTCGCTCGGCGGGGTGGAGTCGTTGATTGAGCACCCGTGCCAGATGACGCATGCGAGTGCTGCCGGCTCGCCACTTGAAGTTCCGGCCGACCTCGTGCGACTGTCGGTCGGCATCGAGACGGTCGACGACCTTCTCGCCGATCTGGAGCAGGCGCTCGGTTGATGGGTACCGGAGGTGGCTCAGTGTCCACTTGGGTCGGTGCGACCGCTAAGGAGATTGCCCGCGCGGTACGCCGCGGTGACGCGGCCGCGACCGCGGTCGTAGCCGACCATCTCGACTACATCCGCGCGGCGGACCACACGCTCAACGCGTTCCGCGTGGTCCGCGCGGCCGAGGCGGTCGCCGAGGCGGAGAAGGTCGACGAGCAGCCCGACCTCGGGAACCTGCCGCTGGCCGGGGTACCGATCGCGGTAAAGGAAAACACCGCGGTCGCCGGGGTACCCACCTGGAACGGGTCGGCGGCTGCCCGGCAGCCAGTGTCCGAAGAGGACCATGAGGTGGTACGGCGGTTGCGCGGTGCCGGCGCGGTGGTTGTCGGCATCACCCGGATGCCCGAGCTCGGGTTGTGGGCGCTGACCGACGACGCCTCCGCGGTGACCCGCAACCCGTGGAACACCGATCGCACACCCGGCGGCTCGTCCGGCGGCGCGGCCGCGGCCGTCGCGGCCGGGCTGGTGCCGATCGCGCACGGCAACGACGGGCTCGGCTCGGTACGG
>DASRRF010000280.1:0-6039 GCA_035695905.1 Micromonosporaceae bacterium
GCAACATCCTGGTGGCGGTGTTCAACGCGCTGCCCGGCCTGCCGCTGGACGGCGGCCGGGCGCTGCGCGCCGCGGTGTGGGCGCTGAGCAAGGACAAGCAACTGGGTACCCGGGTGGCCGGCTGGACCGGCCGGGTGGTGGCGGTCGCGTCGCTGGCCGGCGCCGCCGCGCTCTACCTCAACGGGCTGCTCAGCACGTTCGGCTTCGTGTTCATGCTGCTGGTCACGTTCACCCTCTGGCAGGGCGCGAGCGCGGCGATCCGGCTCGCCAAGATCACAGCTAGGTTCCCGTTGATCGATCTCGCCCGATTGGCCCGGCCGGTGTTCCAGGTACCGACCGGTACGCCGCTGGCCGAGGCGCAACGCCGGGCGGCCGACGCGCACTCCAGCGCCGGAGCGCTCGGGGTGACCGACTCGGTCGGCCGGCTGATCGCGCTGGTCCACCCGGACGCCGCCGCGGCGGTACCGGCCGAGCGGCGGCCGTGGGTGCCGGTCGACTCGGTGGCGCACGCGGTGACCGAGATGGGTTCGATCCCGGTCGAACTGCGGGGTGAAGCGGTGATCCGGGCGGTCCAGGCGAACCCGGGTACGGAGTATCTCGTGACCTCGGGTGAGGATGTGGTGGGCGTACTGCGCCTGACCGATCTGGCCCACCTGCTGGAGCCGCGCCCCCGACCGGGGACCGCACCCTGAGCGCCACAAAGGAACCCGCATGACGACCGTGATGCCACCCGCCGTACGCCGGGGCCCGTTCGAGCCCGGCGACCGGGTGCAGCTGACCGACCCGAAGGGCCGGATGCACACGATCGTGCTGGAGCCGGGCCGGATCTTCCATACCCACCGCGGTGCCCTGCCGCACGACGACCTGATCGGCGCGCCGGACGGCAGCGTGGTCTCCTCCGGCGGCGGTACGGCGTACCTCGCGCTGCGCCCGCTGCTCGCCGACTACGTGCTGGGCATGCCGCGCGGCGCGCAGGTTGTCTACCCCAAAGACGCGGCGCAGATCGTGGCGATGGGCGACGTCTTCCCCGGCGCCCGGGTGCTCGAAGCCGGCGCCGGTTCCGGCGCGCTGACCTGCTCGTTGCTGCGCGCGGTCGGGCCGGAAGGCTCGGTGGTCTCGTACGAGCTGCGGCCGGAGTTCGCCGCCATCGCCCGGCGCAACGTCGAGGCCTTCTTCGGCGGGCCGCATCCGGCGTGGACCCTGCACACCGCGGACGTCATGGCTTGCGCGGAGTCCGGCTTTGACCGGATCATCCTGGACATGCTCGCCCCGTGGGAGGTCCTGGACCTGGTCGAGCGCGCCCTCGTACCGGGTGGCGTGCTGGTCGGCTACGTCGCGACCACCCCGCAGCTCTCCGAGCTCGTCGAGGGCCTGCGGGCCCGGGGCGGCTTCACCGAGCCGCGGGCCTGGGAGACGCTGATCCGGGACTGGCACGCGGACGGGCTCGCGGTACGCCCGGATCACCGGATGATCGCGCACACCGCCTTCCTGATCACCTCGCGCCGGCTCGCGCCCGGCGTGGTCGCCCCGGCGCGCCGGCGCAAGCCCAGCAAGGGCGCGCAGGCGTACGCCCTCAAGAAGGCCACCCAATGAACCGGCCCACGTTCTCCGGTGGCGGCGGCGACCTGCCGGCGGTCTTCCCGGACTGGTCGCCGTACCAGGACCTGGACTCCGCGGCCCGGGCCTACCTGCGCGACCCGGACGTGGCGATGGAGGCGCTCTCCGGCGTGCTGCGCGGGTCCACGGTGATGGGCTTCACGCTGGAGCGGTTCGTCAACGAGGTCAACGGCGTGTGGCAGGAGGTGGTCGTGTGCGACGGCACCCGGCTGATCCTCTGGCACGGTGAGGACGTGCCGCCCGGCGACGGTCCGCCCGGTGCGATGACCTCGTCGTTGCGGGTGGTGCCGCTCTCCTCGGTGACCGAGATCGGCTGCCGGCGCCGGCTCACCCGGCTGCCCAGCAGCCAGATCAGGGTCGACAGCGTCGATGTCTACCTGCTGCTCAGCTCGCTCGACGAGGCCGGTACCGGGCTGGGCGTCGGCGATGAGACCTCGCCGGCGGTACGCCATGACGCGCTGCGCTTCGGCAAGACGCTGGACGACGGCGGTGCCGGCCAGATCGGACGGCTGGAGGAGTTCGCCCGGCTGATCTCCTCGCTGGTCGGCCGGCCTATTCTGTAACCGAGCCGTTCGCCTCGATGTAGATACAGTTGCCGGGGCACTCCTTGGCCGCGTCGATCACGTGCAGCCGCAGGTGCTCCGGTACGGCGGTCCGGCTGCCGGGCGCGGTGAGCAGCTCGCCGCCGGCCTTGACGTACGCCAACCCATCGATGTCGAACTCGAAGACTTCCGGCGCATACTGCACACACAGGCCATCGCCGGTGCAGAGGTCCTGGTCGATCCAGACACTCAGTCCGCCGGTCGGCTCAACGGTGTTTCCGCCGGTCCCCCCCGCCATGTGTCCGACCGTACCGGACGCGACGCGCCGAATCTCCGCGAGGGCAGCGTTGGGTGGGGTCGGCAGGGGCGGGTAGCGGTTAGGGTTAAGGGCACGTACGTTGGACCCCCCGGGGAGGTGGGACGTGGCACGCAGC
Source organism: Micromonosporaceae bacterium (assembly GCA_035695905.1). GTDB lineage: Bacteria > Actinomycetota > Actinomycetes > Mycobacteriales > Micromonosporaceae > EFPC-2. The sequence continues at coordinate 2,594 of DASRRF010000280.1, forward strand.
GACGACGCGGATGCGCGCGCCGCGCGGTGGGAGAGAGAGGCCCACGATCTCTCCACGCAGGTCGCGTTCTTGCAGGAGGAGCTGGCCCTGGTCCGGCGCAAGCTGACCGAGAGCCCGCGGCACGTGCGGCAGCTCGAGGAGCGGCTGGCCGCCACCCAGGCGCAGCTCGCCCGGCTGACCGAGAACAACGACCGGCTCGTGGCCACCCTCAAGGAGGCCCGCGCGCAGATCGTGACGCTCAAGGAGGAGATCGACCGGCTGGCCCAGCCGCCGAGCGGGTACGGCGTGTTCCTGGCCCGGCACGAGGACGGCACGGTTGACGTCTTCACCGGCGGCCGCAAGCTGCGGGTGGCGGTCTCCCCGGCGCTGGACGCCGATGGCCTGCGGCGCGGGCAGGAAGTGCTGCTCAACGACGCGCTGAACATCGTCGACGCGTTCGGGTTCGAACGCACCGGCGAGGTCGTCATGCTCAAGGAGGTACTCGAGCCGCTCGAAGGCGGGGCGGCCGACCGGGCGCTGGTGATTTCGCACGCCGATGAGGAGCGGGTGGTGCACCTGGCGGACACCCTGGTCGGTGCGAACCTGCGGGCCGGCGACTCGCTGCTCATCGAGCCCCGCTCGGCGTACGCCTACGAGCGGATCCCGAAGAGCGAGGTCGAGGAGCTGGTACTGGAGGAGGTGCCGGACGTCGGGTACACCGACATCGGCGGCCTGGACCGGCAGATCGAGCAGATCCGGGACGCCGTCGAGCTGCCGTTCCTGCATGCCGACCTGTTCCGCGAGCACCAGCTGCGCCCGCCCAAGGGCGTGCTGCTCTACGGCCCACCCGGGTGTGGCAAGACGCTGATCGCCAAGGCGGTGGCCAACTCGCTGGCCAAGCAGATGGCGGCCCGGCGCGGTGAGGAGAAGCACACCAGCTACTTCCTCAACATCAAGGGTCCGGAGCTGCTCAACAAGTACGTCGGCGAGACCGAGCGGCACATCCGGCTGATCTTCCAGCGGGCCAGGGAGAAGGCCGGCGAGGGTACCCCGGTGATCGTGTTCTTCGACGAGATGGACTCGGTGTTCCGTACCCGGGGCTCCGGGGTCTCCTCGGACGTGGAGAACACCATCGTGCCGCAGCTGCTCAGCGAGATCGACGGGGTGGAGGGCCTGGAGAACGTCATCGTGATCGGCGCCTCCAACCGGGAGGACATGATCGATCCGGCCATCCTGCGCCCCGGCCGGCTGGACGTGAAGATCAAGATTGAGCGTCCGGACGCCGAGGCGGCCAAGGACATCTTCTCCAAGTACATCCTGGCCAGCCTGCCGTTGCACCCGGACGACCTGGCCGAGCACGGCGGCTCCGCGGAGGCCTGCGTGGCCGCCATGATGCAGGCCGCCGTACTGCGGATGTACTCGGAGACCGAGGAGAACCGGTTCCTCGAGGTGACGTACGCCAACGGGGACAAGGAAGTCCTCTACTTCAAGGACTTCAACTCCGGCGCGATGATCCAGAACATCGTGGACCGGGCGAAGAAGATGGCGATCAAGGAGTTCCTCGCCACCCAACGCAAGGGCCTGCGCCTGCAGCACCTGCTGGAGGCGTGCCTGGACGAGTTCCGGGAGAACGAGGATCTGCCGAACACCACGAACCCCGACGACTGGGCGCGCATCTCCGGTAAGAAGGGCGAGCGGATCGTCTACATCCGTACCCTGGTCTCCGGCGGCAAGGGCACCGAGTCCGGCCGGTCCATCGACACGGTGACTAACACCGGCCAGTACTTGTAAGGAACACGCGTACTCCGGCTCGCGCGGCCGGTTCTGCGGAACCGGGGTACTAGTCTCGACGCATGAGCGTTCGACGGGTGATGGGCACCGAGGTCGAGTACGGCATCTCCGTACCCGGGCAGCCCGGTGCCAACCCGATGGTCACCTCGTCGCAGGTCGTCAACGCGTACGGGGCCCGCCCCGAGCTGACCAGGGGCGGCCGGGCGCGCTGGGACTACGAGGAGGAGTCGCCGCTGCGCGACGCGCGCGGGTTCACCTACTCCGGCGCGGCGTACGACCCGGCGGAGGCGCTCGCCGACGAGGATCTGGGCCTGGCCAACGTGATCCTCACCAACGGCGCCCGGCTCTACGTGGACCACGCGCATCCGGAGTACTCAACCCCCGAGGTGACCAACCCGCTCGACCTGGTCAAGTGGGACAAGGCCGGCGAGCGGGTGATGGCCGAGGCGTCCCGCCGCGCGGCCACAGCGCCCACTGTCGGGCATATCCATCTGTACAAGAACAACACCGACAACAAGGGTGTCAGCTACGGCGCCCATGAGAACTACCTGATGCGCCGGCAGACCGCGTTCGCGGACATCGTCACGTACCTGACCCCGTTCTTCGTCACCCGGCAGATCGTCTGCGGCGCCGGCCGGGTCGGCATCGGCCAGGACGGCTCGCAGCCGGGCTTCCAGATCTCCCAGCGGGCCGACTTCTTCGAGGTCGAGGTGGGCCTGGAGACCACCCTGAAACGCCCCATCATCAACACCCGGGACGAGCCGCACGCGGACGCCGACAAGTACCGCCGGCTGCACGTCATCATCGGTGACGCGAACCTCTCGGAGATCTCGACGTACCTGAAGCTGGGTACCACCGCGCTGATCCTCACGATGATCGAGGAGAAGGCGCTCACCCCGGACCTGGGCATCGCCGATCCGGTGACCGAGCTCAAGTCGGTCAGCCATGACCCGACGCTGAGCCACCTGATGCGGCTGCGCGACGGTCGCCGGCTGACCGCGCTCGACCTGCAGTGGGCGTACTTCGAGCGAGCGAAGTCCTTTGTGGACTCACGCGGCGGGCCGGACGAGCAGACCGACGATATCCTGCGGCGCTGGGAGAACGTGCTGGACCGGCTCGGCCGGGACCCGATGCTCTGCGCCGACCAGCTGGACTGGGTGGCCAAGCTGCGGCTGCTGGAGGGCTACCGGGACCGCGAGCACCTGGAGTGGGCCTCGCCCAAGCTCGCGCTCGTCGACCTGCAGTATGCGGATGTACGGCCGGAGAAGGGCCTCTACCACCGGCTGGTGGCCCGCGGGTCGATGCAGACGCTGTTCGAGCCGGACGCGGTGCGCGCCGCGATGGTGGAGCCGCCGGAGGACACCCGGGCCTACTTCCGCGGTCGTTGCCTGGCCCAGTACGGCTCCGAGGTGGTCGCGGCGAGCTGGGACTCGGTCATCTTCGACGTCGGCCGGGAGTCGCTGGTACGGGTACCCATGATGGAGCCGGAACGCGGCACGAAAGCGCACGTCGGCGCGCTGTTCGACCGCTGCCCCAGCGCCAAGGACCTGCTGGAAGCGATTACCTCCAAGTGACAGCCGGATATCCGAGGTACGTTCTGGGCAACGACCATCGCTGAACCGAGGTAGCACAGCAGGAGGGCGAGCATGGCAACCCGCGACACCGGCGGCCAGTCG
>DASRRF010000281.1:0-2434 GCA_035695905.1 Micromonosporaceae bacterium
GGCAGAGTCAGCTTCTGCCCCACGGTAATGGGCAGAGCAGTAGGCGGCCGTACCATATAGGCAACGCCGATGCTTGCTCAGATCAGCGAGACCTGGCCGGTGTCGAGGTCGTACACGGCACCATGGACGGCAACCGATCCGTCGGCCGCCGCGATCGGGCCGGTCATCGCGCGTAGCCGGCCGACCGTACGCAGCACGTGCGTACGCACGGCCCGCGCCGGGTCCGCCCCGGCCTCGAGTACCGCCGGGGCGATCGAATCCACCAGGTAACCCAACGCCCCGTACGGCCGCTGTCCACTGTGCAGCGTCCGGATCGTGGCCGCGATCGCGCCGCAGCGTTCGTGGCCGAGCACGACGACGAGCGGCACGTTCAGCTCGGCCACCGCGAACTCGACCGACCCGATCACCGCGCGGTCCAGTACGTGCCCGCCGGAGCGCACCACACAGATCGAGCCGAAGTCCTGATCGAAGATCGCTTCCAGCGGTACCCGGGAGTCGATGCACCCGACGACCACCGCGTACGGCTGTTGCCCGCCGGAGGTGGCCGCCGCGGCGACGACATTGTGGCCGTACCGCGGCTCGCCGGCCACGAACCGCTTGTTGCCGGCGAGCAGCTCGGCCAGCGCCGCGTCGGGTCCTGCGGGCACCGCCATGCGTTCAGCGTGCCGGGCGCCCGCCTGGGCCGGCAGCGCCACGGTCACGGCTGCGAGACTGATCACACCGGTACTGCTCAGCACCCGCCTGCGGTCCACATGTGATCAAACGTCACGGCTCCTGCACGGTGACGCCGTCCAGCTCACGGATGAAATCAGCACCGAGCGCGGTGGCCGGGGTGTGCGCGCCCGGCGGGATCCCGCCCGCCAGGACGCGCCCGGCGATGCGTACCACCGCGTCGGCGGTCAGGTCGTACGCGTTCGGGCCGACCAGCGCGGCGCTGCTCGTTGCGCCGGCGGCATCGCGGACCTCGCCCCACACCTCCACGCCGGTCGATGCCCGGGTTCGTGCGGACGGGCCGGACACGAACCGGGCCACCAGCCGGGCACCGAGGGCTTGGACCACTCCGTACCGCATCAGGTACTGGACCGGGACCGGCGGCGGACGAAGCACGGCGTAGGTGGTGATGTCCGCGATCCCGGTGGACCGGTACGCGGTGGCCAGGTCACCCCACGGGATCGCGCCGACCCGGCGCGGCCCGGACGGGAACGGCACCACCCGGCTCGGCACCCCGAACGGGCTGGGCTGCAACACGCCACCGATCCGCCGCTTGCCGCCGACCCCGGCGCCCAACAACGCGGTGGCCGCCGTGCCGGGGCTGAGCCCGCCGCGCGAGCGGAACGCGAGCTCCAGCGAGATCGCGCCGGGCAGCGCGGCCACCAGCATGGCCGCGAGGCAGTCGGTGGGCACCACGTCGAAGCCGGCGCCGGGCAGCAGGACGACCTTGGCGGCGACCGCCTCCGCGTGCCGCGCGAACACCTCCTCGTACACGTCGATCTCGCCGGTCACGTCGAGGTAGTGGGTACCGGTGGCCAAGCATGCATCGACCATCGGGGCCGCCGTACGCACAAACGGCCCCGCGCAGTGCGCGACCAGGTCGACGTCGGCCAGGCCGGCCCGCAGCGCGGCCTCGTCGGTCAGCTCGACGGTGCGGTGGGCAAGTCCCAGCTCGGCGCCGAGCGCCGCCAGCGGCTCCGCTCGCCGGCCGGCGAGCACCGGTTGCTCGCCGCGGGCGACCGCAAGCCGGGCCACGAGCTGGCCGGTGTAGCCGTTCGCGCCGTAAATCATCCAGCGTTGCGCCACGGTCGTCACGGTACGGTACCGTGGCGCGCCAAAGGGGGTGGCCGCGATGGGATTCCTGCAGACCTGGCTGGAGACGCTCCCGCCGCTCGCGGTCTACGTCGTCGTCGCGCTGGTCATCGGCTTGGAGAGCATGGGCGTCCCGCTGCCCGGCGAGATCACCCTGGTGACCGCGGCCCTGCTGGCCGCGCAGGGGATCACCGAGCCGCTGTGGGTGGGGTTCGCCGCGGCCGCGGGCGCCATCGTCGGAGACTCTCTCGGGTACGCGGTGGGCCGGCGCGGTGGGCGGGCCGTCCTGGAACGGGCCGGGCGGCGGTTCCCGCAGCACTTCGGCCCGGCCCGGCTGGCCAGAGGCGAACGGATCTTCGCGCGCTGGGGGGTGTGGGCGGTGTTCCTCGGTCGGTTCGTGGCATTGCTGCGGGTCCTCGCCGGGCCGCTCGCGGGTGCTTTGCGCGTTCCGTACCGGTCATTCCTGATCGCCAACGCGAGCGGCGGGGTGATCTGGGCATTCGGCACCACCCTGCTGATCTACAGCCTGGGCGTGGCGGCCGAGCGCTGGCTGAAGGACTTCGCCTGGGCCGCCCTGCTGGTGGCGGCGCTGAGCGGGATCGCCACCACGCTCTACCTGAGACGTCGAACA
>DASRRF010000282.1:0-5713 GCA_035695905.1 Micromonosporaceae bacterium
CCTCGCCGACGTCGAGCAGCTGCTCGGCCTGCTCGACCGGCTCGTCGACTCCGGCAAGTCGGTCATCGTCATCGAGCACCACCAGGCGGTCATGGCGCACGCCGACTGGATCATCGACCTCGGCCCCGGCGCCGGCCACGAGGGCGGCCGGATCGTCTTCGAGGGCACGCCCGCCGACCTCGTCGCCGCCCGCTCCACCATCACCGGCGAGCACCTCGCGGCCTACGTCGGCAGGGAAGCTGCCTGATCAGCCCGCATGCGATCGTCGGGGGATGATGGGCTGATGACGCGGGTACGAGCGCCGGAGCTGCACGGACGGGCGTGGCTGAACACGGGTGGCGAAGGCGTCTCACTCAAGGACCTGCGCGGCAAGATAGTCTTGCTCGACTTCTGGACCTTCTGCTGCGTCAACTGCCTACACGTGCTCGACGAGCTCCGGCCGCTGGAGGAGGCGTACGCCGACGTACTCGTCGTGATCGGCGTACATTCGCCGAAGTTCGCTCACGAACGCGACCCGGTCGCGCTCGCCGACGCTGTACAGCGGTACGGCGTGACCCACCCCGTACTCGACGATCCCGACCTGCTCATGTGGGACCAGTACGCGGCCCGGGCCTGGCCCACGCTGTGCGTGGTGGACCCGGAGGGCTACGTGGTGGCCAGCATGGCCGGCGAAGGGCACGCGGACGGGCTGGCCCGGCTGATCGACGACCTTATCGCCACCCACACGGCAAAGGGCACGCTGCGCCGCGGCGACACGCCGTTCGTGCCGGAGCCCACCGACCCGTCCAGCGGGCTGCGCTTCCCCGGCAAGGCCGTACGCCTGGCAGAGGGTTTTCTGGTCGGGGACTCGGCCCGGCACTCGCTCGCCGAGCTGGCGCCCGACGGCGAGACGATCGTACGGCGGATCGGCGCCGGCGAGCGCGGCCGGCGCGACGGCAAGCCCGACGTCGCTACGTTCTCCGAACCGCAGGGCGTGTGCCTGCTGCCCCCGCAGGTCGCGGACATCGCCGGGTACGACGTCGTGGTCGCGGACACGGTCAACCACCTGCTGCGCGGGGTACGGCTGAGCACCGGCGAGGTGTCCACGGTGGCCGGTACCGGCCGGCCGTGGCGCGGCACCACGGTCGACGATCACGCGCATGACGCCCGCTCAGTCGACCTGTCCTCACCGTGGGACGTCGCCTGGTACGCCGGCCGCGTGATCGTCGCGATGGCCGGGATACATCAGTTGTGGTGGTTCGATCCGGTGAAGCGGACCGCCGGGGTATACGCCGGGACCACGGTCGAGGCGCTGCGCGACGGACCCTTGCCGGACGTGTGGCTGGCCCAGCCGTCCGGGCTCTCGGTCTCCGCGGACGGCGCCCGGCTGTGGATCGCGGACAGCGAGACCTCGGCCCTGCGGTACGTCGAGGACGGCGTCCTGCACACCGCGATCGGCCAGGGCCTGTTCGACTTCGGGCACGTGGACGGCCCGGCGGACCGAGCACTGCTGCAGCACCCGCTCGGAGTGTGCGCGCTGCCGGACGGCTCGGTGCTGATCGCGGATACGTACAACGGGGCGGTACGCCGTTTCGACCCGGAGGCGGCCACGGTCTCCACGGTCGCCGCAGGGTTGGCCGAGCCGAGCGACATCGTGCTGGGTCCGGACGGCGCGATACTCGTCGTCGAGTCGGCCGCGCACCGGCTGACCCGGCTCGCAGTCGGCGCCGAGCAGGCGGTCCGCGGCCAGCGGCAGCGCACCGAGCGCCCGCCGGCGCGGCTCGGTCCCGGCGAGGTGACCCTGGACGTGATCTTCACGCCGGCGCCCGGGCAGAAGCTGGACGAGTCCTTCGGCCCGGCCACCCGGCTGGTCGTCTCCGCCACGCCGGCCGAGCTGCTGGTCGGCGGCGCCGGTGAGTCCACCGAGCTGAGCCGCCGGCTGGTCATCTCGGCCGAGGTCGAGGCCGGCGTACTGCAGGTCACCGCGCGGGCGGCCACCTGCGACGCCGACGCCGAGCACCCGGCCTGCCACCTGACCCGGCAGGACTGGGGGGTACCGGTGCGGGTGGTACCCGGCGGAGCCGACCGGCTCCCGCTGATCCTGCGCGGCCTCGACGCAAACGACGGCCGAGACGAAACGACGCTAGGTAGCGAACGCAGCGAGTGACACGCCGGCCTCGATCAGCGCTGAACGCACACGCTGGGCCAGCTCGACCGCGCCGGGCGTGTCCCCGTGTACGCACAGCGAGTCGATCCGGCACTCGACGGTCGAGCCATCGACCGCGCGTACCGTGCCGTCGGTGGCGAACCGCACCGCCCTGGCCGCCACTTCGTCCACATCGGACACCAGGGCGCCCGGCTCGGACCGGGCCACCAGCCGGCCGTCGGGCCGGTAGGCCCGGTCCGCGAAGCCCTCGGCGATCACCCGTAGCCCTCCGGCTGCCGCGAGCCGGGCCAGTACCGAGCCGGGCTGGCAGAGCACCGGCAGCGCCGGGTCGGTGGCCAGCACCGCGGAGACCACCGCGGACGCCTGACCCTCGTCGACCGCCGCGGTGTTGTACAGCGCGCCGTGCGGCTTGACGTACCGCACCGGCCCGAACGCGCCCAGCGCGCCGATCTGGTAGCGCACGTCATCGGCCAGCTCGCCGAGGTCGTACTCGATCCGCCGCCGGCCGAACCCGGCCAGATCGCGGTAGCCCACCTGAGCACCGACCACCACGCCACGCTCGGCCGCCGCGACGCACACCCGGCGCATCGTCGACGGATCGCCGGCGTGGAAGCCGCAGGCCACGTTCGCACTCGTTATCACGTCGAGCAGGCCGAGGTCGTCACCGAGCTGCCAGATGCCGTAACCCTCGCCGAGGTCCGCATTAAGGTCCAAGATGCCTCCGCTCGCGACTGCGGGGCTCGCTTCGCTCGCTCCTCGCGTTCGCTGTCTGGAATCTCACCGTAGTCCCCGGCCGGGCCTGGGCCAGCGCGGGCAGGTCGGCCTCGTCCACGACGGCGACCACCGGGTACCCGCCGGTCGTCGGGTGGTCGGCGAGGAACACCAGCGGCTGGCCGTCCGCGGGTACCTGCACCGACCCGAGCACGATGCCCTCGCTGGGAAGTTCGGCGGCCACCGCGCGGGTCAAGGCGGCGCCGGCCAGTCGCGCGCCGACCCGGTTGCTCATCGGCGAGAGGGTGTACGGCGTGCCGCACAGCGTTTCCAGCGCGGCCGGGGTGCACCAGTCCACTCGCGGTCCACTGTGGACTCTAAGGACTAGTTCGGCCGGCGGCGCGCCCGGCGCTAGCAAGTCCACAGTAGACACCTCAAGGGCCGGCGCGCCGATCGGCAATGCGTCGCCGTCGCGCAGCGCCGCCGGGCCGAGCCCGGAGAGGGTATCCGTGGACCGGCTGCCGAGTACCGGCGGGACCCCGATCCCCCCGGCGATCGCCAGGTACGTCCGTACCCCGTACCGGGCGCGGCCGATCGCGAGTACGGAGCCGGCGGGCAGCCGTACGGGCGCCCCTAACCCGGCGCCGCGACCGTCCACAGTGACCTCGGCGGTCGCCCCGGTCACCGCGATCGTGACCGGTGCCCGGGTCCGGAGCGTGCACCCGGTCATGGTGACCTCCAGACCGGCCGCGCCATCGGGGTTGCCCACCAGCCGGTTGGCCAGCCGCAATGCGGGACCGTCCAGCGCGCCGGACCGGGGTACGCCGAGATGCGCCCAGCCCGGCCGGCCCAGGTCCTGTACGGTGGTCAGCGGCCCGGCCCGCAGTACGTCCATCATGGACATACGAACCTCACCCGGGTTCCGGGGCTCAGCAACGCTGGCGGATCACTGTCCACATCGAACAGTCGTACCCCGGTACGCCCGACGAGCTGCCAGCCACCCGGTGACGCGGTCGGGTAGATGCCCGCGTACTCCCCCGCCAACCCGACGCTGCCGGCCGGCACCCGGGTCCTCGGCGTGGCCAGTCGCGGTACGGCCAGCTCGGCAGGCAGCCCGACCAGGTACGGGAAGCCGGGCGCGAAGCCGAGGAAGGCCACCCGGAACTCGGTGCCGCCGAGCCGCTCGATGACCCCGCTGACATCCGTACCCCAGAACCCGGCGACGCTCGCGAGGTCGGCTCCGTCGTACTCGACCGGGATCTCGACCAGCGTGCCCTCGACGGCGGCTGCGCCCTCCCGCGGCGCCCAACCGGCCAGTCGCCGCGCCACCGTGACCGGGTCGGGTACGCCGTCCAGCAGCAGGGTGCGCGCGGCGGGTACCAGCTCGGTGGCGACCAGCTCGCCGGCCGCCCGCCGGCGCCACAGCTCGGCGAACCAGGCCGCCGGATCGTCCACCTCCAGCAGCAGCGCGCCGGTGCCTACCCGCCGTACCAGCACGGCCGCGCCCTCCTCGCTGTGTGGGACGCCTCACTACTGACAAGTAACCTACGGTACCGTAACCTAGGAGCGTGACGACGACACAGGTCCGGGCGCGCCTGCGCCCGGTCGACATCGGCAAGCCTCGCATGCGCGGCGTGCTGCACGAGTACGCCTTCTTCGTGGCGGTGGCCTGCGGGGTCGTGCTCAGCGCGATCGCGGCCACCCGGCCGGGCACCGCGCCGCTGGTGAGCTGCGTCATCTACAGCCTCACCGTGTGCGCGCTGTTCGGGGTGAGCGCGCTCTACCACCGCCGGGTCTGGTCGCCGCGCGGGTACCAGGTCATGCGCCGGCTCGATCACTCCATGATCTTCCTCTTCATCGCGGGTACGTACACCCCGTTCTGCGCCCTGCTGCTGCCGCCGCGCACCGCGACCATCCTGCTCGCCACGGTCTGGACCGGCGCGCTGGCCGGCGTCGCGCTGAAGCTCGTCTGGCCGCACGCGCCGCGCTGGCTCTCCGCCCCGCTTTACATCGCGCTCGGCTGGGTCGCGATCGCGGTGCTGCCGGACATCTACCGGGCCGGCGGGGTGGCCGCGCTCGCGCTGCTGGTCGCCGGTGGCGCGATCTACAGCCTGGGTGGCGTGCTCTACGCGCTACGTAGGCCGAACCCGTGGCCGAACGTCTTCGGGCACCACGAGTTCTTCCACGCCTGCACGCTGGTCGCCGCGATCTGCCACCAGATCGCGATCTACTTCGCGCTGTTCGCCTGACGTACCAACAGCACGTGGTCGTCGATGTACTCGTACCCGAGTCGCTCGTAGATCGGCCGGGACTCGTTCGTCGCGTGCAGCCAGACCACGTCCGCCTCGGCCGCGCCGATCCGGCTAGCCGCCGCGGAGAGCGCCGCGCCCAAACCCTTCCGGCGGTACGGCTCGCGTACGGTCACCGCGCTGACGTACGCCGTACCGCCGGTGAACCGGACCCGCGCGCAGCCGGCCGGCTCGCCACCGACCCGGGCCACCAGGTGCCGGTGGTACGGCGACGCGAAGTGCAGCTCGGTCACCAGCGGAGCCAGCTCGACGCCGTACGCCGCAAGGAACTCCGCGGGCGACGCGGCCGGACCGACCTGCACGCCGTCCGGCGGTGGCACATCGACCAGCGGGGGGCGCAACACCAGCGCGGGTAGCACCGCCCAGGGCAGGAAGCCGGGCGGCGCCGGCTGCTCCGCCCGTACCACCAATGTCCATTGTGGAGAACGGGCGGTCAGCCAGCCCGCGACCTCGCGCACGACGGCGGCCGGCACCGGACCGTCGAGTGCGAGCGGCCGGGCCTGGTTCGCCCACGGGTACGGCAGCGGCAGGGTCATGCAGGGTACGC
>DASRRF010000283.1:0-5676 GCA_035695905.1 Micromonosporaceae bacterium
CCGCGGAGTCGATTCCGCTGCCGGACGCGAGCGTGGATGCGGTCGTCGCGGGCCAGGCGTACCACTGGTTCGATCAGGCCCGGGCGCACCCGGAGGTCGCCCGGGTACTGCGGCCCGGTGGCACATTCGCGGCGATCTGGAACACCCGCGACGAGTCGGTCGCCTGGGTCGCCGAGTTGACCAGGGTGGCCCACCTGCTGGACGGCACCGGGGAGTCCCAGCCGAACGCCACCTCGTTCGGACCCCTGTTCGGCCCGATCGAGCGGCGCAACTTTCATCAATCGGTCCAGCACACCGGGGAGAGCCTGCTCGCGCTGCTGCATTCGCGCTCCTACTACCTGACCGGCTCGCCCGCCGAGCAGGCGGGGATCGACGCGAGGGTACGCGCCCTGGTGGCCACCCATCCCCAGCTCGCGGAGCGGGAGCGGTTCGAACTGCCGTACCTCACCGAGGTTCACCGGGCGATCCGACGGGATTGATCCATCCGGCGACAAACCGCGCACGGTGCGCCTAACCTGAAAGCATGATCGGGACAATTCTCTGGGGCATCATCGGCGGGGCGATCGTCGGCTTGATCGGGCGGCTCCTGGTCCCCGGCCGGCAGAACATCTCGACCCTGATGACCGTGGTCGCCGGCATCCTGGCCGCCACGATCGGTGGGCTCATCGCCGACTGGCTCGGGGTCGGTGACACCAAGGGCATCGACTGGTGGCGGCACATCATCCAACTCGCCCTCGCGGCGCTGTTCGTCTGGCTGGTCGCCCGGATGGGCTCCGGCCGCAAGCCGGTCAGCCGCTAGCGGGCCGGCCCGCCGCCGCTCGGCGGGCTACGTGATGATGACGCCGATCGCCAGCGTCAGGATGGCCACGGCCAGGCACAGCCCGCCGCTGACGGTCAGCGTGTTGCCGCGGGACCACTGACCGGCCTGGCCGAAGAAGGCGTGCACGAACATCCCGCCGGAGTGCGCCAGCACGCCGACGAGCAGGAGCACGCAGACCAGCCAGCGGACCCCGGTGCCGAGGTCTGTGCCGCCGAGGATGTTCAGGCTGACCAGGGCGAGGACCAGGAGTACGCCGGCATGCGCGTGGCCGGCCTTGAAGTAGTTGTGCTGGAACGGGGTCAGCTTCTGCAGCGCGGACAGCCGCAGCATGGAGACGCCGCCGAACATCACCGTCGGCAGCGAGATCAACGCGATGACGGTGAACAGCTTGATCGGATCCACGCGAAACCTCTTCCCCTCGTTGGCCGGGTACAACTCTCGGCCGGTATGTCTCAGCGACATATTTATGTCGCTGAGACATACCGGCGGTGAGCGTGCGTCCCGCCCGCGTTCGCTCAGGTGTTGCGCTCGAAGACCAGCCGCAGGCCGATCAGTGTGATCATGGGCTCGTGCCGGGTGATCGTATGACACTCGTCCATCACCAGGGGAGCCAGCCCGCCGGTGGCAATCACCGCCCGGAGCGGGCCGAGCTCGGCGGCCATCCGCTCGACGATGCGATCGACCTGGCCGGCGAACCCGAAGTACATCCCGGATTGGAGGCATTCGACCGTATTCTTGCCGATCACCGAGCGCGGCTTGACCGGCTCGATCTTGCGTAGCTGAGCGGCCCGGGCCGCCAGCGCATCGAACGAAATCTCTATCCCCGGCGCGAAAGCCCCGCCAAGGAACTCGCCGCGGTCCGAAATCACATCGAAGTTCGTCGTGGTACCGAAGTCGACCACAATGGACGGCCCGCCGAAGAGGGTGAACGCGGCGAGCGTGTTCACCACCCGATCGGCCCCGACCTCCTTCGGGTTGTCGATGGCCAGCTGTACGCCGGTCCGTACCCCCGGCTCGACGATCACCGTGGGCAGCCCCGGGTAGTACCGCTCCAGCATCGTGCGCAGTGACCGCAGCGCGGACGGGACCGTGGAACACGCGGCCACCCCGGCGATGTCCACCGCGTCGCCGGCGAGCAGCCCGCGGAACATCAGCCCCAGCTCGTCGGCGGTGGCCCGGGCGTGCGTGGTGACCCGCCAGGAGTGCACAATCTTGTCGCCGTCGAACGTGGCCAGCACGGTGTTCGTGTTCCCGATGTCGATGCAGAGCAGCACGGATCCGAGCCTAACGGGACGGGCGCAGGTCCAGTGCGATGTCCAGGATCGGCGAGGAGTGGGTCAGCGCGCCGACGGACAGGTAGTCCACGCCGGTTGCCGCGTACTCGTTGGCCCGGTCGAGGGTGAGCCCGCCGGTCGCCTCCAGCTCGGCCCGCCCGCCGACGGCGGACACCACCGCACCGAGCAACGTGGCGGACATGTTGTCGCACAACAGGAACGTCGCCCCGGCGTCGACCGCCTCGACCGCTTCGGCCACCGTGGTCACCTCGACCTGCACCGGTACCTGCGGAAACGTGGCCCGCACGGCCCGGTAGGCCGCGGTGATCGAGCCGGCGGCGAGCTTGTGGTTGTCCTTGATCATCGCCACGTCGTAGAGGCCCATCCGCTTGTTCGTCCCGCCACCGGCGCGCACCGCGTACTTCTCCAGCGCGCGCAGCCCCGGCGTGGTCTTGCGGGTGTCCAGCACCCGGGCGCGGGTACCGGCCAGCGCGTCGGCCCACCGCCTTGTGTGGGTGGCCACCCCGGACAGGTGGCAGAGCAGGTTGAGCGCGGTCCGCTCCGCGGTCAGCACCGCCCGGGTCGGCCCGGTCACCGTCGCCAGCACATCGCCGCGGGCCACCCACTCGCCGTCGTCCTTTGTGGACACCACGATGGTACGGGGGTCAGCCGCCTCGAAGACCGCGGCCGCGACGGCCAGCCCGGCCACCACGCCGCTGGCCCGGGCGACCAGATCCGCGGTGTCCACCTGATCCGCCGGGATGGTGGCCACGCTCGTCACGTCCACCCCGTCCAGCCCGAGGTCCTCGGCGAGCGCGGCGGACACCAACCGGTCCACTGAGGACGGATCGAGCCCCTGCGCCCGCAGAAGCTCCATAGTGGGCTGTCTCATGCCTGCCACACCTCGATGAGCCGGCCCTCCGGAGTGATCGACGTGTACAGATGGCCCAGCCACGCGTCGTCCGCGTCCGGGAAGTCTTCGCGCCAGTGGCAGCCCCGGGTCTCCTCGCGCCGGGCCGCCGCGGCAACCAGCGCGGCGGCGACCGTGAGCAGGTTCGTCGCCTCCCAGCTCGCGGTGTCCGGGGCGGCCCGCCGCTCGCTCAGCCCGGTCAACGAACCCGCGGTCCCGGCCAGCGAGGCGGCGGAACGGAGCACCCCCGCGCCACCAGTCATCGCCCGCTGCAACGGCTCCCGTACCTCTGCGTCAACTATCCACTGTGGAGCCTCGCGGTTCGACGGTGCGGCCGGGGCGGGCAGCGTACGGATCAGGTGCCGGGCGATCCGGCGGGCGAAGACCAGCCCCTCCAGCAGCGAGTTCGAGGCCAGCCGGTTCGCGCCGTGTACGCCGGTGCAGGCCACCTCGCCGCACGCGTACAGGCCCGGTATCGAGCTGGCGCCGTCCAGGTCGGTCCGTACCCCACCGCTGGCGTAGTGCGCCGCGGGCGCCACCGGGATCGGCTCGGCGGCCGGATCGATCCCGGCGGCCCGGCAGGACGCCACGATGGTCGGGAACCGGTTGGCCAGGAACTCGCCGCCCAGGTGGCGGGCGTCCAGGTACACGTGGTCGGTGCCGGTGGCGCGCAGCACCCGGTAGATCGCCTTCGCCACGATGTCCCGCGGGGCCAGCTCGGCCAGCTCGTGCTGGCCGACCATGAACCGCTTGCCGTCACCGTCCACAAGGTACGCACCCTCGCCGCGCAGCGCCTCGGAGACCAGCGGCTGCTGTGCCAGATGGGTCGTGACTGCGGGGCTCGCTCCGCTCACTCCTCGCGCTGCCGCTGCCCCCTCGTGCGCGCCAAGGTACAGCGCGGTCGGGTGGAACTGGACGAACTCCAGGTCGGTCACTGCCGCACCGGCCCGCAGCGCGAGCGCGACACCGTCCCCTGTGGACACTACGGGGTTTGTGGTGGACGCGTAGACCTGGCCCATCCCGCCGGTGGCGAGTACGACCGAACGGGCCTGGATCGCGCCGACCCCGTCCGGCGTACCCTCGCCGAGCATGTGCAGGGTGACCCCGCAGGCCCGGCCGTCCGCGGTACGCAACAGGTCCAGCACGAGGGCATGCTCGACGAGGCGGATCCAGGGATCCCGCCGTACCGCCGCATGAAGTGCTCTTTGCACCTCGGCGCCGGTGGCATCGCCGCCGGCGTGCACGATGCGGTTCGCCCGGTGCCCGCCCTCCCGGGTGAGCATGAGCGTGCCGTCCGGATTGCGGTCGAATGCCGCACCGATCCGGATCAGCTCGCGGACCCGGGCCGGACCCTCCTTGACGAGCACGTCCACCGCGGCCGGGTCGCACAGGCCGACGCCCGCGAGCATGGTGTCCGCGGCGTGCGCGGCAGGCGTATCGAGCGGGTCGAGGACCGCGGCGATGCCACCCTGCGCCCAGCGGGTGGAGCCGTCATCGATGTTTACCTTGGTGACCACGGTCACATGCAAGCCCGCCTCGCGCAGGTGCAACGCACAGGTGAGTCCGGCGATCCCGGAGCCGACCACCACCACGTCGGTCGTCTCGGCCCACCCCGGCCCGGGTGCGAGCAGCCGCGCAGGAACCAGCATCCCGACAGTTAATCAGCCGGTGGGCAGTACCTTCGGGCCGGCGTCCTTCATGGACCGGGTGACGTTGCGGCCGAGCCAGAGATGGCAGCGTATGCCCCGATTGCCCTGGTTCCACTCCTGCTCCGAGTACGGCGTGACGATCAGCCCGGTACGCGAGAAGAACTTGCCGTCGTTGGGGATCGCCGCGAACTTGGCCGCGATCGCCTGGCACCCGTTGAACGCCAAGTCGTCGCGTTCCTTGTCGGTCTTCGGGTACGTCACGTCGGGGGCCACGAACACCCCGGCGAACTCCGCGTTGTGCGGCTTGGTGCACTCGATCGGCGACATGCCCTGCACCTTGTCGTTCTTCACGGTGGCCACGTAGCACCCGTAGCGCAGCGGGGTCGACCCGCGCAGCCCGTCCTTCAAGCTGGTGCTGCGGGCCACGTCTTCCGGATCGTCCTTGCCCTTGACCTCCCAGAGGTCGCAGCGGTACCAGCGGGCACCGGCCGCCCAGGCGGCGGACGACGGCATCGCGAGGCCGAGCCATAGCCGCCCGGCACGCCAGTCGTCGCCGAGGAACTCCGTGGTCCTGGTCAGGCACTCCCCGTACGCACCGCGGATCTCGGGTGAGCCGTCCGGCGGCTGGGTCTGCCGGTCCTCCGCGAACGAGCCGACATAGACGGATTCGACCAGGTGCTGGTCGGTGCACGGGACCGCCTTGGCGTCCTGGAAGGTGGGCGCCGCGACGAACCCCTCGGCGTAGCAGCGGCCCGCCTCCGGTACCCAGGCCTTCGCGTCCGGCGGCGCGGGCCAGTCATCGCCGATCTTGCCGTCCACGCCGGCCGGCAACGTGCAGCCGGCCAGCACCGCCGCCACCAGCGCACCGGCGACGGCCGCGGTAGCCAGCCGTACGCGTCGCATGCCACCCTTCCCAGGATCAGTACCCGCGGATGGAGCCTACGACACGCCTCTCAGTGGCTCTCAGTGACCGCTCTCAGTGACCGCTCTCAGTGGACCGGGAACGCCTTCGGCCCGGCACCC